>NZ_JBEXTZ010000001.1:0-248381 GCF_040614195.1 Amycolatopsis sp. NPDC006125 | reverse complement strand
GCGGACGCCAGGTCCGGCCGGTCCGCCACGCGCAGGACGGCGGCCTGCAGCACCACGCCCATGCCGCCGGCGGGCACGGCCCACAGCACGACCGCGGCGGCCGCGACCACGCCGGATCCGGCGAACAGCAGCACGAGCATGGTCGCCGCGAGACCGGCCGTGACGAGCAGCGCGGTGCCGCGCGGGTGGCTGTCCACCCGCCTGCCGATCAGGACCAGGCCGAGCAGGCCCGCCACGCCGTGCGCGAACAGCAGGCCGGAGGTCGCCGGACCGGTGAGGTGGACGGATTCCGCGATGATCGCGGTGATGTAGGTGAACACGGCGAAGTGCCCGGTCACCACCACCAGCGTGGCCAGGTTGACCGGCAGGAGGGCGCGGTTCAGCGACCCGCGCGGCGATGCCCGCGGCCCGGCAGGCGTCGGTTCGACGCTCGCGCGGATAACCACCGCCGAGAGCGCCGCCGCGGCGGCCACCGCGAAGACAGTGGCCCGCCAGCCGATCGTCCCCGCCAGCCACGAGGTCAGCGGCAGCCCGAAGAGGAACGCCAGCGAGTTCCCGGCGAACACCACCGCGGTGGCGCGGCCTGCCCGGTCCGGCCCGAGCAGCCGGGCGGCCATCGGCGCGACCACCGACCAGAACACCCCGTGCCCGGCCGCCGCGACCACCCGGGCGAGCACCGCGACGGCGTACCCGGGCGCGAGCGCGAGCAGCAGGTTCGACACCGCGATCGCCCCGACCGTGACCAGCACGGCCATGCGCCGGTCCCAGCGCGCGGTCAGCGCGACCAGCGGCACGACCGACACCGCGACCACGACCGCGTAGCCGGTCATGAGCAGCCCGACGGCCGAGCCGGGCACACCGAACCCCGCCGCCAGCTGCGGCAGCAGGGCGACGGGCAGGTTTTCCGAGGTCACGGACACGAAGCACGCGGCGCTGAGCGCTCCCAGCGCCACGCTCGTCCTTCCGGCTCGCATTGTGTAACGATACACAGCTAGGCTGGGGCCATGTCCAGCCCCGGAACGTCCCGAGTCACCATGGCCGAGGTGGCGCGCCGCAGCGGCGTCTCGCCGATGACGGTGTCCTACTGCTACAACCAGCCGGATCGCGTCGCGCCGGAGACGCTGCGCCGGGTGCGCGCGGTCGCTGCCGAGCTGGGCTACCGCGGTCCCGACCCGACGGCACGGTCACTGCGTCGTCGGCGCACCGGCACAATCGGGGTCGTGCTGGGCGAGCACCTCGCCTACGCCTTCGAAGACCCGCAGGCGCGCAGCTTCCTGACGGGGGTCGCCGAGGTCTGCCGGGAGCGCGGGACGGGCCTGAACCTGATCCCGACCACCGGCGGGGACACCGACGTCGAGCGCGTGACGTCGGCGTCGGTGGACGGCTACATCCTGTGGACGACCGCCGACAGCGATCCGGTGCTCCCCGTGGTGACCGGGCTGGGCAAGCCCGTGGCGGTGCACGGCGGCCCGGCCATGGACGGCGCGCGGGTGGTCACGATCGACAACCGGGCCTCGGCGCGGGAACTGGCCGCGCACGTCTTCGCCGGAGCGGCGCGGCCCGCGGTGCTGAGTTTTCCCTTCGGCCGCGAGCGCACGGCCCGGATGGCAACCGGGCCGGACCCGGATGGCGTGGAGTTCCCGGTGACGCGCGACCGGCTTCGCGGCATCCTCGACCACTGCCGGGACGCGGGCCTGGACACCCGTGCGCTGCCGGTGGCCGTGGTGGCCCGCAACGACCGGACGGAAGCGGCCGCGCAGGCCGACGCGCTGCTGGACACCGGCGCCGACGCGGTGGTGGCGATGAGCGACCAGCTCGCGTTCGCCGTCCTCGACGCGGCGCGCCGCCGGGGGCTGCGCGTGCCGGCGGACGTGGCGCTCGCCGGGTGGGACGACGGCCCGGAAGCGGAGCGGGAAGGCCTCACGACGATCACCCAGTCCCTGCACGACCAGGGCCGGGCCTGCGCGCTGATCGCCCTCGGCGCCGACGCGCCGGAGAACGGGACTTGGCGGCTCACGGTCCGGGCCAGCACCCGCAAGGGGTCTTGAGCGCTGCTCCCGCCACGCCCCGGAAGACCCGCCAGCGCTCAGAGCCACCCCGACGCCGACGCGCCGGAGAACGGGCCCTGAAGGCTCACGGCCCGGGCCACCACCCACACGAAGTCTTGAGCGCTGCTCCCGCCACGCCCCGGAAGACCCGCCAGCGCTCAGAGCCACCTCGGCGCCGACGCGCCGGAGAACGGGGCTTGGCGGCTCACGGCCCGGGCCACCACCCGCAAGGGGCCTTGAGCGCTGCTCCCGCCACGCCCCGGAAGACCCGCCAGCGCTCAGAGCCACCTCGGCGCCGACCCGCCGGAGAACGGGGCTTGGCGGCTCACGGCCCGGGCCACCACCCACACGAAGTCTTGAGCGGGGCCTGAAAGGGTCACCGTTCGGACAAGCACCGGCGCGAGGTCCTGAGCGGGCGCGCTTCGGCGCTGCCACGCCGCTGGGGCCGGCCTCGACGCGCCCGGAGCCACCTCAGCTCCACCGAGGGCGACCATGCGAAAGTGCCTACGCCCGGACGGGCGTAGGCACCTCGCGGAGAAGAACTACTGCTCTTCGAAGCGCTGGCGGAACCGCTCTTCCATCCGCTGCGTGAAGGAGCTCTTGGCCTTGGCGGCCTTGGCGCCGCCCTGTTTGCCGTCGCCCCCACCACGTCCGGACATGACCGCGAGCAGAACGCCCGCGAACATCACGACGAAACCGAACACGCTCATCAACGGCACGTCGGCGACCCACAGAGCCCGCACCATCACACCCAGTACGAGCAGAGCGACCCCGACGACGAACAGCGCGATCCCCTGGATTCGGCGGCGGCGGGCGGGCCGGCGGAACCGGGCACCGCGCACCGTAGACGCGAACTTGGGGTCCTCGGCATAGAGCTCGCGCTCGATCTGGTCGAGCAGCCGCTGCTCATGCTCGGAGAGTGGCATCTTTCCTCCTCCGGCACAGCTGTCGCGGGCGCCGGGCCGCGCAACGTCCTGGACCCAACAGACACCCCTAGTGGTGTCACTCTCCAGGATACGAGTCCTTCGCGATCAGGACTACCCGATCCCGCTCCAACCTGTGCCCCGTTTGGCTCAAATCTCCCCGCCGGCCTGGGCGCTGGTGGTCTTGCTGGGCTGTCGTCGTCCCTCTGCTCAACGTTTCACACGGCTCAGGGTTCCCCCCGAGGCGGGTCGGGGTCCGGCACGAGCAGTGACGCCGGACGCACAGCGGCGGAACCGAACTTCGACCGCGCCACGTCCGCCGCCACCTCCGCGTCCCGCCAGCGCGGCGCGGGCTGGTCGAAGGTCAGCTGCTCCGGCTCGGCCTCCCCGGTCAGCCCCTCCACCCGCACCCCGAGCAGGCGGACATCGGCCCCGGCGACCGCTTCCGCCAGCAGCGCCACCGCCGTCGAGTGGATCACCCGCGCCACGTCGGTGGCCGCGGGCAGGGTCCGCGCCCGCGTGATCGTGCGGAAGTCGGCGAACCGCACCTTGATCGACACGGTGCGACCGCGCAGCCCGCGCCGCCGCAGGCTCTCCGCGACGCGCTCGGACAGCCGCAGCAGCTCGCGCTCCAGCACCCTCGGGTCGCGCTGGTCGGTGTCGAAGGTGTGCTCGGCGCCCAGCGACTTCTCCGGCGAGTCGACCACCACGCCGCGCTCGTCGCGGCCGTGCGCCAGCGCGTGCAGGTGCTCGGCCGCGGCGTTGCCGACCGCCTTGCGCAGCCGCGGCAGCGGCGCCGCCGCGATGTCGGCGATCGTGGCCAGCCCGAGGCGCCGCAGGTTCTCCTCGGTCTTCTTCCCCACGCCCCACAGCGCGGAGATCGGCAGCGGGTGCAGGAACGACAGGGTCTGCCCGGCTGGCACCACCACCACGCCGTCCGGCTTCGCCATGCCCGACGCCAGTTTCGCCACGAACTTCACCGACGCGACTCCGACCGAGCAGGTGATGCCGTGCTCGGCCTGGACGCGGCGGCGGATCAGCGCGGCGATGCCCGCCGGCGTCTCCCCCAGCCGCCGCAGCGCGCCGCTGACGTCCAGGAACGCCTCGTCCAGGCTCAGCGGCTCCACGAGCGGCGTCAGCTCGCGGAAGATCGCCATCACGCCCTTGGACACCTCGCCGTAGAGCCCGTGCGTGGGCGGCAGGAACACCCCGTGCGGGCACAGCCGGCGCGCCACGGCGACCGGCATGGCCGCCCGCACGCCGTACTCGCGCGCCGGGTAGTTCGCCGACGTCACCACCGACCGCGGGCCGGCGCCCGCCACGATCACCGGCTTGTCCACCAGCTCCGGCCGCGTGCGCAGCTCCACGGCCGCGAAGAACGCGTCCATGTCGACGTGCAGCAGCCCGCAGCCCGTGTCGTCCGGCGTGTGCCCCGCGCTCACCCGGAACCGCTCGTATCCGGCCGGCAGGGCCGCGTTCCTACCCATCGCGGACGAGCCTACGCAGGGGGTCCGACAATTCCGGTCAGAGCCGGGCGAGCAGGTGCAGGCGGCTGGCGAGGTCGCGCAGCGGCGGGATCGCGCCCGCGGCGGCCTCGAAGTCGGCGAGGTCGTCGGCGGTGTACTGCTCCGACTCGACCTCCCCCAGCACGTCCGACACCACGCCGTCGCCCTGGAGCAGCTCGACGCGCAGTCCCGCGCCCGCCAGCAGGCCGCGCAGGCCGTCGGCGTCGAAGCGGCGCAGCAGGGTCTCCCCGTCGTCCGCGAGCACGCCGTCGGAACTGGTGAGCAGCACGTGCGCCTCGCGCACCCGGCCGCCCAGGGCGCGGTGCAGCGCCGCGGCGTGCCGGTTGGCGGCCAGCACGGACACCGCGCCGCCCGGCGCGACGATCCCGGCCAGCGCGCCGGCCACCGCGGCGGGGTCGTCGACGACCTCGAGCAGCCCGTGCGCCAGCACCAGGTCGGCGGAGCCGGCCGGGATCCGAGCGGCGAGCGCGTCGGTGTCGTCGGCGACGACGGTGATCGCCCCGCCGACGCCGGCCTCCTCGGCGCGCCGCCGCAGGGTCGCCAGCGCGTTCGGGCTCGGCTCGACCACCGTCACCCGGCAGCCCTCGGCGGCCAGCGGCACCGCCCAGACCCCGCTGCCGCCGCCGACGTCGACGACGGCCGGTTCGCTGGTGCCTCGTTCCCGCGCCCGGTCGAGCTCGGCCCGCAGTGCCCGCCAGACCGTGCCGGAGCCGCGTGCTGTCCCGGTGTCCGTTCGCATGGCGGACAGCGTAGTGAGCCCGGTCCGGGCGCTCGCCGTGGCACTCCGGCTACGCTCGACCCCGTGCACACGGTCGCCGTACTCAGCCTCAAGGGTGGTGTCGGCAAAACCACGGTCGCGCTGGGCATCGCCTCGGCTGCGCTCCGTAGGGGAGCGCGCACGCTGGTGGCCGATCTCGACCCGCAGGGCAACGCCACCGCCACCCTCGACCCGCCCTACACCGAGGCCACGCTGGCCGACGTGCTCGCCACCCCGGTCCGCGACGTGCTGCGGCAGGCCGTGGCGCCGAGCGCGTGGAGCCCCGAGGTGGACGTGCTGGTCGGGGCGGAGGAACTCGAACTGCTCAACGAGCCGGGGCCGGACGACGACAAGGTCGGCAACCTCTCCCTGGCGCTCGACGAGCTGCACGAGCGCCCTCTGCGCGGCCGCCCGTACGAGCTGGCGATCCTGGACTGCCCGCCCTCGCTCGGGCGGCTGACGAAGTCGGCCCTGGTCGCCGCCGACAGCGCGATCCTGGTCACCGAGCCGACGATGTACGCGGTGAGCGGCGCGCAGCGCGCGCTGGAGGCGATCGAGCGGATCCGCGACGAGCACAACCCGGACCTCAAGGCGGCCGGGGTGCTGGTGAACCGGCTGCGGCCGCGCTCGCACGAGCACCAGTTCCGCATCGCCGAACTGCGCGAGTCCTTCGGCGGCCTGGTGATGCCCACGGCGATCCCGGACCGGCTCGCGGTGCAGCAGGCGCAGGGCGCGTGCAGCCCCATCCACGAGTGGCACTCCCCCGGCGCCCAGGAGGTCGCGCTGACCTTCAACATGGTGCTGGCCAAGATCCTGCGCTCGAACCGGGCCGGGCGGCACCGCATCGACCGGGAGCCGCCCGCCGAGAGCACCGGCCCGATCCCCCGGATCGCGCGGACCGCGGACGATGCCCGAAGGTGACACGGTCTTCCTGGCCGGCAAGAAGGTCGAGAAGGCCCTCGCCGGCCGCGTGCTGACGCGCACCGACTTCCGGCACCCGGCGCTGGCCACCACCGACCTGGCCGGCTCGACGGTGCTCGGTGTGCGGACGGTGGGCAAGCACCTGTTCTTCCGCTTCTCGCCGGACCTGAGCCTGCACAGCCACCTGAAGATGGACGGCTCGTGGGAGATCACCCGGCCCGGTTCCCGCTGGCGGCACCCGGCGCACCACGCGCGGGTGGTGCTGGAGGCCGGGGGCGTGCAGGTCGTCGGGTTCCGCGTGCACGACCTGGAACTGCTGCCCACCGCAGAGGAGTCCCGCCTGGTCGGCCACCTCGGGCCGGACCTGCTCGATCCACAGTGGAGCGACGAGCACGAGGCCCGCGCGGTGGCGGCGCTGACGCGTGAACCGGGCCGGGAGCTCGGGCTCGCGTTGCTCGACCAGCGCCTGATGGCGGGTGTGGGCAACCTCTACAAGTGCGAGATCTGCTTCCTGCTCGGCGTGACGCCGTGGACACCGGTGTCCGAATTGGACGCGGCGAAGGTGGTCCGGCTGGCGCGGAAGCTGTTGCTGGCCAACGCCTGGCGGCACGAGCAGAGCACCACCGGCGACCTCGCCCGCGGCCGACGGAACTGGGTGTACGAGCGAACCAGGCAGGGCTGCTTCCGGTGCGGGGGCCGGCTCCGGGTCGAAGACCAGGGCCGGGACCCCCACGACGTCCAGGCGCGCCCCACCTGGTTCTGCCCGCGCTGCCAGCGCGGGCCCTCGCCTCAGCTGCGCAGCAGCTCGTTGAAGAACGTCCGGTAGCGCCGCAGCGCCAGCCGCAGGTCCTCGGTGGCGGCCTCACCGCGCTGCCACTGGGCCTCCAGCCCGTGCTTGTGGTCGGCGAAGGTCTGCGCGAGCGCCTGCATGACCTCGGCCACCAGCTGGTCGGCGTCCCGCAGCGTCCGCTGTGGATCGTCGACGAACGAGGTCTGCACCTCGCGCCAGCGGTCGCGGAACTCGCTGACCTGCTCGGGGCGGAACAGCTCGACGCGCTCCTCGCCGTCGGCCTGCCTGCCGGCCGGTTCCTCGGTCACGCCCTGGCTCGCCGCGGCCTCGGCCGGGATGGTGCGCCCGGCCGGCTGTTCGGCCATCGGCTGCGCGGGTGATCCCTGAGGCGCCGGATCCTGCTGTGCGCCCAGAGTTTCCCGCTGCGACTCCTGCTGACGAGGCGTCACCAGGTCGTCGGTGCTCAGGCCGTCGGCGGTGCGGTCCTCAGCGCGCATGGTGGCGGTCCCCCTCCTGCCCGGGGCGGACGTCGGCGTCGCCGAGCAGGTCCTCGAACACCTGCCGGTAGTGGACCATCGCCTTGCGCAGGTCCTCGGTGGACGCCTCGGTCCGCTGGTGCCCCTGCGTGATGTCGTGGGCGCGGCGGTAGTGCTCGATCGTGTCGGCGTGCTCGACGGAGAGGTCCCGGTGCTGCTGCTCGTAGCCCTCGGTCGGGTAGCCGCGCTCGGCCATCAGCGAGGTGAGCAGGCGGTCGGCCTCCAGGATGGCCGCGCCGGGCCGGTCGACGAACTGCTGCTGCACCAGCGACCACTGCTGGCGGTAGCGCTGGCGGGCGGTGTCCGGCAGCGGCCGGATGTCCAGCTCGCTGTGCCGCTTCTCCCGCTCGGCCAGGTCGCGCTCGGCGGCCCGCTTGCTCTTGCCGCCCTCGACGGCCCGCTCGTACTCGGGCCCGAACCTCTCCTGCAGGCGCCTGCGCCGCATCTGGGCGCGGGCCAGCAGGGCGATCCCGAGGATCACCACGATCGCGACGACGACGATCAGAACGACCACGGACGTGGACATCGCATTCTCTCCCGTTGGTGCGAACCAGCCCCCCGGTCACCCGATCGGGTACACCTGCCGGGGAGGCCCGAAACCCGGCATTCCGGCATGGATCGATCCAGTGCGCGGCGCGGGGGCGGGCGGAAAATTCCCCTCCGCGCGGGTGAGAACGGCCACGCCCGCCGGCCCGGAAATGCAGTTGCCGCAGGGGCACCGGCACGCCTAGCGTTGCTGGTACACGGGAAAGGAGGTGGTCCAAAGTTGTGTAGCAACGGGACTCGTGAGGTGGCTGTCCGCTAGCGGATGCCACACCCTGGACTGCTGGTGAATACCAGACAGCCACCGCCCCCCGGCGTTTCCGAGCACTGGTCCGGCTCGGGCCCGAACGGCTGACGACGGTCGGGAGTCGCGCCGGGGGTTCCCCCCAATCCCCTAATTCTCCGGGAAACGCCCCCGAAGATCGTCCGGGGCGCGCTATCCTTCGCCGGTGCTGCAGCCCGCGTACCCGCTGAAGACCGCACGGCTGATCCTCCGCCCGTTCACCAAGGCGGATCTGAACGCGCTGCACTCCTTCCAGTCCCGCCCGGACGTCACGCGGTACCTCTACTGGGAACCGCGCACCCGCGCCGAGACCGCGGCCGTCCTCGAGGACAAGATCGCCCGCTCGACGCTGACCGAGCCCGGCGAGTACCTGGCCATCGCCGTCGAGCTGATCGACACCGGTGAGCTGATCGGCGACCTCACCCTGTGGTGGACCAGCCGCGAGCACGCCAGCGGCGAGATCGGGGTCGTGTTCCACCCCCAGCACCACGGCAAGGGCTACGCCGCCGAGGCGGCCACCGAGCTGTTCCGGCTCGGGTTCGACGAACTGGGCCTGCACCGCATCCACGGCCGCTGCGACAGCCGCAACGTGGCCTCGGCGTCCCTGATGGAGGGACTGGGCATGCGGCGCGAGGCGCACCTGCGGGAGAACGAGCTCGTCAAGGGTGAGTGGACCGACGAGCTCGTCTACGCCATGCTGTCGTCGGAGTGGAAACGGCGCTGAGCGAAGATGGGGACGTGCTCTTCGACAGGCTGATCCGTCCCGCGCTCTACCGGCTCAACGACAACGACCCCGAGAAGGTGCACGAACGCACCCTCCGCGTGCTGTCCCGGCTCGCCGACGTCCCGCCCGCGCTGGCCGCGGCGCGGCGCCGGTTCGCCGTCTCGGACCCGGTGACGTTGTTCGGGCTGCGGTTCGCCAACCGGGTCGGCCTGGCCGCCGGGATGGACAAGGACGGGCGCGCCCTGGCGGCGTGGCCCGCGCTCGGGTTCGGGTTCGTCGAAGTGGGCACCGTCACGCGGCTCGCGCAGCCGGGCAACCCGAAGCCGCGGCTGTTCACGCTGCCGCACAGCGACGCGGTGATCAACCGCATGGGGTTCAACAACTCCGGCGCGGCCGCGCTGGCGCAGCGGCTGGCCGCCAAGGGGAAGCCGGACATCCCGCTGGGCGTGTCGATCGGCAAGTCCAAAGCGACCCCGCTGGAGGAGGCGGTAGCCGACTACCAGGAGTCGTTGCGGGCGCTGTACCCGTGGGCGGACTACTTCGCGATCAACGTCAGCTCCCCCAACACGCCCGGGTTGAGGGCGCTGCAGGACCGGGAGGCGCTGGCCGAGCTGCTCGCGGAGCTGGGCCGCACCGGTGAGGAGCTGGCCGCGGCGGCCGGGAAGCCGGCGACGCCGCTGCTGGTCAAGGTCGCGCCCGACCTGACCGACGACGCGCTCGCCGAGCTGCTCGAGGTGTGCGACGAGCACGGCGTGTCCGGGATCATCGCGACCAACACCACGCTGGGCCGGGACGGGCTGGCCGCGGACGAAGCCGCGGTGGGCGCGGAGACCGGCGGGCTGTCCGGCAGGCCGCTCACCGAGCGGGCGCGGGAGGTCGTGGAGTTCGTGCACCGGCACACCGAGGGTACGGTGCCGATCATCGGCGTGGGCGGGATCTCGACCGGCGACGACGCGCGGCGGATGCTGGACGCCGGGGCGAGCCTGATCCAGCTCTACACCGGGTTCGCCCTGCACGGGCCCGGGCTGGTGCGCGGCATCAACCGAGCCCTGGCCGGTTCGCGGTCCGATGACGCAGGTAGGCCCGCCAGTCCCCGAACTCCGTGATGTCGGGGGCCGGTGCCGGGTGGCTGAGCAGGGCGGTGGCGGTTTCGCCGTCGTCCAGTTCGACCGGGCCGAGCGTCATCGGCGGCGGCAGCGCGGCCCGGAACCGCGCGAGGCTGCCCGGGGCGAGCAGCCAGCGTTCGCCTCGCAGTGCCGCGCCGTCGTCGCCCGGGTGCACGCCGGCTTGGCCGTCGAGGGCGAGCATCCGGTAGCGGGGCGCGGTGCGGACCTCGCCGGTGAAGCGGGCGCCGAGGTCGCGCAGCTCGGCGTTGCGTGGTTGCCCGCGCAGGTGCGCGCCGAACACGACGAGCGCGGTTCCCGTTGCGGGGTAAGGGTTCTTCAGCTGTTCGCCGGTGAGCAGGGCGGCAAGGTCGATGAGCACCTGGTCGTCGAAGGGGCGGCCGCGGAAGCGCACGCCGTGTGCGCTGACCTCCGGGCCGTCGGACGTCTCGGTGCGCTGCCCGAGGGGGACCATCGAGGTGGCGGTGTCCATTGTGGTCACTTCGGCCCCGGCGACGAGCAGTTCCCCCACGGCGTGGCGCAGCGTGGTCCGGTGCTTGGTCGAGACGGTGAGCCGGGGGCGTTCTCCGGCGGCGAGGCGGACGTCGGCGGGCCAGGCGCCGGGATCGGTGAGGGCGGTCAGGGCTCGGCAGCCGTCGGCGAGGGTGCCGGCGACGACGGCGCCTGCCGCGGGGAGCAGCCCGGCGGTCGGGGTGAGGCAGACGACGTCCGGTCGCTGGGGCGCCTGCGTGGTGAGGGCGAGGCCGATCAGCCCGAGTGCCACCAGCTCGGCGGCGTCCGCTCCGCCGCGGGCGGTGCCGAGGACGACGGCGCCGGCCTCGGCCAGCCGCCGGACCGGGTCCGCGGTGGGTGAGATACCGTCCTCGACGGCGGCGAGCAGCCCGGCGAGCGGGAGGCCCCCGTGGTCGTCGACGGCCTTGGCGTCGACGAGGACGTCCTCGTCCGCGCGGAGGGTGGCCCACAGCTCCGGCCGGTCGGCGATCGCGATGAGGTCGAGGGCGGCGGCCACGGCACGCCGCGCACTGGCCGGCGCCGGTGGAGGCGGAGGAGGCTCGGGCGGAAGCGGCGGGTTGTCCATCCTCCGACGGTAGGGAGGCGATGTTCCGCCGCGGTTACGCCGCGACGGGCATGGTCAATTTGTCGTTAATCCGATGCGCGCTCGAGGCAGCACCACCCCGAACGGCGGCTTGACGGGTGGCTCGGGTCGCCGGTGCCGGTGGCACCGTGCCCGCCGAGCACGGCATGGCGTGCGCCGGGCCGGAGTGCGCACCGAGGAAGGTGCCGCCCGCGCCGATCAAATGAGACTCGCCACGCTGAGTGTGCGACTCGCGCGGACCAACACGGGACTCGCCGCGCCGAGCGTGCGACTCGCGCCCACCAACGCGGGACTCGCGCGTCACGCGCGGGACTCGCGGACGATCGTGGAACCCGCCGCGTCGCACGCGCCACTCCCGTCCACCACCGCGGAACTCGCCGCGCCGCACGCGCCACTCCCGGCCACCTACATGGAACCCGCCACGCTGAACGTGCGACTCGCGCCACCACCGCGGAACCCACCGCGCCGCACGCGGGACTCGCGGACGGTCGCGGAACTCGCCGCGCCGCACGCGCCACTCCCGGCCACCTACATGGAACCCGCCGCGCGCTGAACGCGGGACTCGCGCCCACCACCGAGGAACCCACCGCGCCGAGCGCGGAGCTGGCGTCCACCACATGGAACCCGCCGCGCCGAACGCGCGACTCGCGCGGACCAGTACGGGACTCGCCGCGCCGACCGTGCAACTCCCGCCGAGCAGCGCGGGACTCGCGCCCACCGACATGGAACCCGCCGCGCCGCACGCGCCACTCCCGCCCACCACCGCCCCGCACGCGTGGGCCGCGAGCCGGTGGGGCCCGGAGTCAGGTGGAGAGTTCGCGGAGCGCCAGGGCCAGTCCGGCGAGCCGGTCGGTCGCGTCGGTCAGGAAGAGGCGCGAGTCGGCGAGGCCGTGGCTGCTCGCGGCGACCGCGCGGCCCGCCGCGGCGACCAGGGCTCCGAAGCTCTCCACCCCGTCGTCCAGCTGCTCCCGCAGCGTGGCGATCGCCGAGTCCAGCGCGGCCCGCTCGCCGGCCGGGGCCGCGTCGCGTGCTCGCTCGATCGACTGGATCCGCAGGGCCAGCGCCCGCAGCGCCGTCGCGGCCTCGGCGGCCGTCGACCGGGCGTCGGCCACCGAGTACTCCGGCACCGGCGCCGCGCCGAGCGCCGAGGGCTCCGACAACTGCCGCAGCAGGTCGGCCAGCGTCGACTCGCACTCGGCGAGCCGCTGCATCGCGGGGCGTGCCGCGGAACCGGACGGCGGCAGCGGCGGCGGGGTGGTGCTGACCGGCAGCACGACCCGGTTCAGCTGCCGCAGCCGCAGCCCCGAGCGCACCGACAACGTCGTGAACACGACCGCGCCGAAGATCCCCGGCGCCGCCTCGGCCACTCCGCCCGCCCCGGCGAGCCCGAACCAGCCGATCACGGCGTACAGCACGAACAGCACCGAAGCCATGATCCACAGCGTCAGCGCCCGCGAGGTCCGCTGCTTGCGCCGCGCCAGCTTCGCCTCGGGCGAGTTCCACGCGACCCACTTCGCGCGGGCCTCGTTGAGCACCGGCATCGCCTGGGAGACGACCTTCGGCCGCGTCCCCGAGCCGGACGAGCCCTGCTCCGTGTACCGCTGCAGCTTCTGCTGCGCGCGCTGCGCGTAGTCGGGCAGGCGCTCGATGTGCTTTTCCAGTTTCGCCTGGAACTGCGAGAAGTCCCGCCTGCCCGACGCCATCGCCTACCCGCTCAGGCCTGGTTCTTCTGCTGCTCGGCCTGGACGCGCGACTCGATCTCGCGCTGGATGTCCGCCGCCGGCGACGCCGCCTTCTCACCGGAGCCGGAGGTCACCTGCGCGACCGAGTCGCCCCGCATGGACGCCCGGATCTGCTCCAGCCGCGAGCTGCCCGCCATCTGCGTGGTGGCCTGCTGCACCTCGAGCATGCGGCCCTGCACCGAGTTCTGCGCCAGCTCCGCCTGGCCCAGCGCGGTGGTGTAGCGGCGCTCGATCTTCTCCCGCACCTCTTCCAGCGACGGGGTGTTGCCCGGCGCGGTGAGCTGCGACATCTGGTTGAGCGAGGCCGACACCTGCTCCTGCATCTTGGCCTGCTCCAGCTGCGAGAGCAGCTTGGTGCGCTCGGCCAGCTTCTGCTGCAGCATCGCCGAGTTGCGCTCGACGGCCTGCTTCGCCTGCGCGGCGGCCTGCAGGGCCTGGTCGTGCAGCGTCTTGAGGTCCTCGATGCTCTGCTCGGCCGTGACCAGCTGGGTGGCGAACGACTCCGCGGCCACCTCGTACTGCTGGGCCTTCTGCTCGTCCCCCTTGGCGCGAGCCTCGTCGGCCAGCACCAGCGCCTGCCGCGCCGACGCCTGCAGCTTCTCGACCTCGGCGAGCTGGCGGTTGAGCTTCATCTCCAGCTGCCGCTGGTTACCGATAACCGCGGCGGCCTGCTGGGAGAGCGCCTGGTGGTTGCGCTGCGCCTCCTCGATGGCCTGCTGGATCTGCACCTTCGGGTCGGCGTGCTCGTCGATCTTCGACGAGAACGACGCCATGAGGTACTTCCAGAACTTCACGAAAGGGTTGGCCATCTCCTCCGCCTGCCTTCTAGATCCCTGCCTGGGTGTCGCCGATGGTCGCCCGGCGTCGTCTCTCCCCTGTCTGAGCAACGCCGCGACCCCGGGGTGGGTTCCATCGTGTCAGGTCGCGCCCGTGTGTTCCAGGCGACCCCGGGGGATTTCAGGGACGACCCTGACCGGCCTCCCCGGACCGGACGCGCGAAGGCCACCGCCGGGGCGCGCGGCGCCCGGACGGTGGCCTTCTCGTCGGATGTTCTCAGCGGGTGATCAGACCGCGACCATCTTCGGCGCGCGGATGGTGGTGCGCAGCGACGGCCCGACCCGCTGACCGGAAACCCGCAGGTCCGACAGGTCGTTGCCGATCACGCCGTCGATGAGGCGGCCGCTTTCGAGCCGGCCCGTCGCGGCGGACGGCGCACCCGTCTTGCGCACGCGGCCCTCGCTCTCGGCGGTCTCGGGCATCGTCGGCACGTCCACGCTCTCCAGAGCCGAGATGTCGGCGGCGACGTTGCTCAGCAGCTCGGCCAGCGGCAGCTCGAGCGCCTCGCAGATGGACGCCAGCAGTTCACTGGACGCCTCCTTCTGCCCGCGCTCCACCTCGGACAGGTAGCCGAGGCTGACCTTGGCGGCGCGGGAGATGTCGCGCAGTGTGCGACGCTTGTTGGTGCGGGCATGCCGGAGCCGGTCGCCGATCGCCTCGCGCAGGAGCACGGTCATCGCGCGCCTCCCTTCCTGATACCGACCACGTTACCCAGTTCGAGCGCCTCCTCGCAGCGATTGACACGGGGATACGCCCAGGGCGAACGCCCCGATCAAGTGAGATGTTCCCCCAGCAGGTCGAGCGCGGCCGTCACCGACGCGCGCCGGACGGCCGCGCGGTCGCCCTCGAACCAGTGGGTGCGCACGTCCCGGCCGGCCGGCCCGGCGAGGCCGATGTGCACGGTGCCGGGGGCGACGCCGTCCTGCGGGTCCGGCCCGGCCACGCCGGTCAGCCCCAGTCCCCAGTCCGCGCCGCAGCGCTCCCGCGCGCCCTCCGCGAGCTGCGCCGCCACCTCCGGGTGCACCGCGCCGTGCGCGGCCAGCAGCGCCGGGTCCACCCCGGCGAGCTTCGCCTTGAGGTCGGTGGCGTAGACCACCAGCCCGCCGCGCACGACCGCGCTGGAGCCGGGCACCTCGGTCAGCGTCGCGGTGACCAGGCCGGCGGTCAGCGACTCCGCGGCGGCCACCGTCTGCCCGAGCCGCACCAGCGCGGCCACCACGGGGCGCGCCGACGTCATGCCCGGGCCGCCGCGCGCAGCCGCACGGCGCGCACGACGTAGTCGGCGCCGGTGAGGACGGTGAGCGCCACCGCGAGGCCCATCAGCGCCCACTGGACCGGCAGCGCGCCGTCCGGCAGCGGCAGCAGGTAGGTCACGATCGCCAGGATCTGGGTCATCGTCTTGGCCTTGCCGCCGCGGCTGGCCGGGATCACGCCGTGCCGGATCACCCAGAACCGCAGCAGGGTGACGCCGATCTCGCGGACCGCGATCACCACGGTCACCCACCAGGGCAGCTCGCCGAGCAGGCTCAGGCCCACCAGCGCCGCGCCGATCAGCGCCTTGTCCGCGATCGGGTCGGCGATCTTGCCGAAGTCGGTGATCAGCCCGTAGCGGCGGGCGACCCAGCCGTCCACCTGGTCGGTCAGCGACGCGATCGCGAACAGCACCGTCGCGCCGATCCGCCAGCCGGTGTCCTCGCCGCCGCCTGCGAACAGCGCCAGCACGAACAGCGGGACCAGGATGATCCGGGACAGGGTCAGCAGGTTCGCGACGTTGAGCGTGGGGACCGGGGTCGGCTCGGGCTCGCGGTGGGGCGGGCCGGCCTCCCCGCCCGCCTGCGCCGACTCCTCCGCCGCGGCGCTCATCTGCCCGTGTCCGGCTCGACGAGCAGGTCGACGCCCTCGGAGCCGACGACCCGGCAGCGGACCATCTGCCCGGCCTCGAGGCCGTCGCCGTCGAGCACGATGCAGGCGCCGTCGACCTCGGGCGCCTGGTGCGCCGCGCGACCGGACACCTCCTCGTCGTCGGCCTCCTCCACCAGCACCTCGACGATCTCGCCGACGCGGTCCTCGGCGCGCTGCGCGGTCAGCTCCTCGACCAGCGCGGAGACCCGCGCGACGCGCTCGGCGACCACCTCGGGGTCGATCTTGCCGTCGTAGGTCTCGGCCTCGGTGCCGTCCTCGTCGGAGTAGCCGAACACGCCGACCGCGTCCAGCCCGGCCTCGGTGAGGAAGTGCTCCAGCTCGGCGACGTCGTCCTCGGTCTCGCCCGGGAAGCCGACGATCACGTTGCTGCGGATGCCCGCCTCCGGCGCGTACTCGCGGATCTGCTGGATCAGCGCGAGGAACGACTTCGTGGAGCCGAAGCGGCGCATCCGGCGCAGCACGGTCTCGCTGGAGTGCTGGAAGGACATGTCGAAGTAGGGCGCCACACCCGGCGTGGTCGCGATGGCGCGGACCAGGTCCGGGCGGGTCTCGGCGGGCTGCAGGTAGGACACGCGGACCCGCTGGATGCCCTCGATCCCGGCCAGCTGGGGCAGCAGCCGCTCCAGCGCGCGGGTGCCGCCCAGGTCGCGGCTCAGGTCCTTGCCGTAGGACGTGGAGTTCTCGCTGACCAGGAACAGCTCCTTGACGCCCTGGCCGGCCAGCCAGGCGGCCTCGGCGAGGATCTCGTCCGGGTGGCGCGAGACGAACGAGCCGCGGAACGACGGGATCGCGCAGAACGAGCAGCGGCGGTCGCAGCCCGAGGCGATCTTCAGCGCCGCCACCGGCGAGTCGGACAGCCGGTTGCGCAGCACGCGGGGACCCCAGCCGTGGCCGGGGATCGACACGTCCTCGGTGGCGGCGGCGCGCTCGACCGGGGTGATCGGCAGCAGCTTGCGGCGGTCGCCCGGGGTGTGCGAGGCGATGGTGCGGCCGGCCGCGACGTCGTCCAGGCGGGCCGCGAGGTCGTTGTAGTGGTCGAACCCGAGGACGGCGTGGGCCTCCGGCAGGCTCTCGGCCAGCTCGGCGCCGTAGCGCTCGGCCATGCAGCCGACGGCGACGACCTTCGCGCCGGTGTCGGCGGCGGCCAGCAGCGTGTCGACCGAGTCCTTCTTCGCCGACTCCACGAAACCGCAGGTGTTCACGACGATCACGTCGCTGCCCTCGGGTTCGTCGGCGAGCTCCCAGCCCCCTTCGGCGAGCCGGCCGGCCAGCTCCTCGGAGTCCACCTCGTTGCGGGCGCAGCCCAGGGTCAACAGGGAGACACGACGGCCGGAGGGCTCGGTGGCGGCAGAAGACACGACACTCAGGGTAGCTGGCGGGCGCGGGCGTGGCCGAACCCACCGCGACAGGCCCGCCCCCGCCCCGATACGGTCGATCAGTGCACGGTGATCCTTCCCCTACCGTCGAGATCCGGCGGGCCCGGATCTCGGATGTCCGCAAGATCAAGGCGTTGGTGGACGCGGACGCGGGGCGGGTGTTGCTCGAGAAGGAGCTCGTCACCCTGTACGAGGACATGCAGGAGTTCTGGGTCGCCGACCGCGACGGGGAAATACTGGGCTGCGGCGCGCTGCACGTCCTGTGGGAGGACCTGGCGGAGATCCGCACGGTCGCGGTCGACAAGCGGATGCGCGGGCAGGGCATCGGGCACCGGCTGGTCGCGCAGCTGATCTCGCTGGCGCGGGAACTGGGGCTGCGCCGGATCTTCGTGCTGACCTTCGAGACGAGCTTCTTCGCGCGGCACGGGTTCACCGAGATCGACGGCACACCGGTGCCGAGCTCGGTGTACGAGGAGATGCGCCGCTCGGTGGACCCGGGCGTGGCCGAGTTCCTCGAACTCCCCTACGCGAAGCCGAACACGCTCGGCAACACGCGGATGCTCCTGGAGCTGTAGCGGTTGCGCCCGCCGGGTGAAGTTCGCCCGGTATCCACCTTTCGGGGCTGGTGGCCGTGATCCCTCGGCCGGAAGCTGATCATGGTCGTCCCCCTGATCAGCGAGGAGCCCCGGATGCGCGCCGCCGCCCGTCGTCTGCTGTCCACGGCCGCTCTGGCCACCGCACTCGTCGCCGGCGCGGGCACCGCGCAGGCGGTCGACGTCCGGTCGGTGACCGACACCTACCTCTTCGGCACGTCGCTGAGCCGGTTCGAGCAGATCCGCGCGGACCGGCCGTACGCGGCGAAGCTGGACTGGTCGTCGGACACCTGCTCGTGGTCGCCGGACAAGCCGCTCGGGTTCGACTTCTCCCCCGCCTGCCACCGGCACGACTTCGGCTACCGCAACTACAAGCGGCAGGACCGGTTCACCAGCGCCAACCGGAAGAAGATCGACGACAACTTCTACACCGACCTGAAGACCATCTGTCACGGCGACTGGCGCTGCAACGGCACGGCCTGGACGTACTACCAGGCGGTCCGCCAGTTCGGCGGCTCCTAGACGAATAAGTCCTAAGTCGGGGTGGTGTGTGGAGATGGGTGAAGGGTGTTCAAGATCAGTTTGTGAGGACCGACCTGAACACCCTTCTGACCGCACTGTACGTCAAGATCGATGACCACCTCGGTACGCCCGCCCGTGTCGGCAGGCCACCCCGGCTCTCAGATGCCGAGCTGCTGACGCTGGCGGTGGGCACGGCTACTGCGCCAGCCACTCCCGCTTCTTCTGGAGCCTGCGCCTGCACCTGATCTGCACCCCAGCCGGATTACCAGTCACCTGGGCGCTGGCCGACCCCAAAATCGACGAGCGCCAGGTGCTGATGGCCGTGCTGGACGCCGACCGCGGAGTGCGACTGCGGCGACCGTCCTACCGCAACCGCACCCCGCACCCCGCCCAGCACCTGCTCAAACCGGTCCGCCAACTCATCGAATCAGTCAACGCCACCCTCAACGGCCAACTCGACCTCGAGCTGCACGGCGGTCGCACCACCGAAGGAGTCGCCGCCCGCATCGCACAACGACTCCTCGCCCTCGCCGCCGCCATCCGGCACAACCACCGCCACCGCCAACCCACCACCCGATCCCTGATCGCCTACGACCACTAACCGAGATCGGAATTACTCATCTAGTCCGCCTCGCCGTCGTCGTCCGGCATCGAGCCGCCGCGGATGAGCATCAGCGTGCCCTCCAGGTCCTCCGGCTTGACGAGCACGTCGCGGGCCTTCGAGCCCTCCGACGGGCCCACCACGCCGCGCGTTTCCAGCAGGTCCATCAGCCGCCCGGCCTTGGCGAAGCCGACCCGCAGCTTGCGCTGCAGCATCGACGTCGACCCGAACTGCGAGGTGATGATCAGCTCGGCCGCCTGCAGCAGGACGTCGAGGTCGTCGCCGATGTCCGGGTCGATCTCCTTCTTCTCCCCGGCCTTCGCGGCGGTGACACCCTCCTGGTACTCCGGCTGCGCCTGCTCCTTCGTGAAGTTCACGATCGAGGCGATCTCGTCGTCGCCGACGTAGGCGCCCTGGATGCGGACCGGCTTGCCGGCCCCCATCGGCAGGTACAGGCCGTCGCCCATGCCGATCAGCTTCTCCGCGCCCGGCTGGTCCAGGATGACGCGCGAGTCGGTCAGCGACGACGTGGCGAACGCCAGCCGCGACGGCACGTTGGTCTTGATCAGGCCGGTGACGACGTCGACCGACGGGCGCTGCGTCGCCAGCACCAGGTGGATCCCGGCGGCGCGGGCCTTCTGCGTGATCCGGACGATCGCGTCCTCGACGTCGCGCGGCGCGGTCATCATCAGGTCGGCCAGCTCGTCGACGATCGCCATGATGTACGGGTACGGCCGGTACACGCGCTCGCTGCCCGGCGGCGCGGTGATCTCCCCCGATTTGACCTTGCGGTTGAAGTCGTCGATGTGCCGGACCCGGTTGGCCTGCATGTCCTGGTAGCGCTGCTCCATCTCCTCCACCAGCCAGGCCAGCGCGGCGGCCGCCTTCTTCGGCTGGGTGATGATGGGCGTGATCAGGTGCGGGATGCCCTCGTACGGCGTCAGCTCGACCATCTTCGGGTCGATCAGGATCATCCGCACCTCTTCGGGCGTCGCCCGCGCCAGCAGCGACACCAGCATCGAGTTGACGAAGCTCGACTTACCGGAACCGGTGGAGCCTGCGACCAGCAGGTGCGGCATCTTCGTCAGGTTCGCGGTGACGAAGTGGCCCTCGATGTCCTTGCCGAGCCCGATGACCATCGGGTGGGTGTCCTTGCCCGCGGTGGACGAGCGCAGCACGTCGCCGAGGCGCACCATCTCGCGGTCGGAGTTGGGCACCTCGATGCCGACCGCCGACTTGCCGGGGATCGGCGCGAGCAGGCGGACGTTGTCGGTGGCCACCGCGTACGCGATGTTCTTGGTCAGCGCGGTGATCTTCTCGACCTTCACGCCCGGGCCGAGCTCGACCTCGTAGCGCGTGACCGTCGGGCCACGGGTGAAGCCGGTGACCTGCGCGTCGACGTTGAACTGCTCCAGCACGCCGGTGATCGCCTCGATCATGGCGTCGTTGGCCTTGCTGCGGGTCTTCGGCGCGTCGCCCAGCTGCAGCAGGTCGGCCGGCGGCAGCTCATAGTCGCCCTCGACGGTCCGGGTGACCGCCATGACCGGTTCCGGCTTCTTCGGCTTCTTCTCCGGCACCGCGGCGGGCACCGGCTTCGGCGGGCGGGCCGGCGAGGGCGGCTCGGCCAGCGCGGACTCGATGTCCAGCTGCTCGGGGTCGGCGCCGCTGGCCTGGCGGCGGCGGGACGGCTTGCGCAGCCGCACGGACTTCGGGTCGGCCTCGGTGACCTCGTCGCGGCGCTCGGCGCGGGCCTCGCGCTGCGCCTCCTCCTCGGCCAGCTCCTCCGGGTCCAGGCCCCAGGTGCGCACCAGGTGCGGGATGTCGCGGATGCGGGTGGCGGTGAACACGAGCAGGCCGAACGCGAGCGCGAGGAACAGCAGCGGCACCGCGACCCAGGCCGTCACGCCCTGGGCGAGCAGGTCACCGGACAGGAAGCCGAGGATCCCGCCCGCGTAGCGCTGGTTCTCGGCGTCGTGCGGGCGGCCGTTGAACAGGTGCAGCAGCCCCAGCAACGCGAGGACGCCCAGCATGGTGCCGATGACCATGCGCGGGCGGACTTCCGGTTGCGGCTCGGTGCGCATCAGCACCACGGCGGAGACCACCAGCGCCAGCGGCAGGGTGACCGCGCCGGCGCCGAAGATCGTGCGGGTGGCCAGCTCGACGTAGCCGCCGACCGGCCCGGCCGCGCGCCACCACACGCCGGCGGCGACGATCAGGGCCAGCGCGATCAGGCCGAGGGCGAGCCCGTCGCGGCGGTGCTCGGGCTCCAGCTCCCGGCCGCGGCCGACGGTGCGCACCAGGCTGCCGAGGCCCTTGGCCAGCAGGTTCCAGCCGCCGCGGACGGCCTTGCCGAACGTCCCGGCCTTCTTCTTCGGGGCCGGTTTGCGGGCACGCGAGGCCGCGGGCCGCGACTTGGCCGCGCCGCGCGTGCTCCTGCGCGCGGTGCTGCCCTTGCCGCCGGTCCGCTTCGTGCCGCTGCTCCTCGTCGCCGCCCCGCTAGCCATGCCTCTACGGTAACCGCCTGGCCCCACCAACCCCAGGTGCCACACTCGGCACAGCGGGAACTTCGCCTTCACCGGCGGACCTTGATCCGCCATTCCGGTGATCTGCCATGCTGACGACCATGTTCGCGCTGCACTCCGACGACACCGGGCAGACACGCCGCAGGCCACCGGCGGTCTGGCGGACCATGACCCGGGTGGACCAGGGGCTCGTCGCGCTGACCGGCAGGCTGCGGATCACCGGCCGGATCGCGCCGGAGCTGCGGGGACGGCCGTTCCTGATGGCGTCCAACCACATCGGCGTCTTCGACCCGTTCGTGCTGATCGCCGCGTGCCGCCGGATCGGCATCGCGCCGCGGTTCATGCTGGCGGGCGGGATCCTGGACGCGCCGGTGATCGGGCCCGCGCTGAAGGTCAGCGGGCACATGCGGATCGACCGCGGCAAGGCGAGCGCGCTGGAGCAGTTCAAGCAGGCCGTGGAGGAGATGCGGACGACGCCGAGCCCGATCATCGTCTACCCGGAGGGCCGGATCAGCCACGACCCGGGCCTGTGGCCGGAGCGCGGCAAGACGGGCGCCGCGCGGCTCGCGATCGCGGCCGGGGTGCCGGTGGTGCCGGTCAGCCAGTGGGGCGCGCACGAGGCCGTGTACTGGGGCACGGAGAAGGTGACGGGTCCCGCGGACCTGCTGCCGCTGGCCCGGTCCGGTCTGACCGCGCCACTGCGGCGGCCGACGTACCGCGTGCACTTCGGCGAGCCGGTGGACCTGAGCGACATCGAGCCGGAGCGGCCGGGCGCCGGGGTGCGCGCGCACGCGAAGATCATGCGCGCCATCACGGCCGGCCTGGTCCCGTTGCGCCGCGACGAGCCCGACAAGCCGAAGTTCCACGACCCGACGCGCCCGACGGACACCGTCAGCCCGTGGCGGCCCCGGTGACGGACGCCCCGAAGTCGCTGGCGGAGGTCCGCGCCCGCATCGACGCACTCGACGCCGAGCTGACCGGCCTGCTGGCCACCCGCCAGTCCCTGGTGCGCGCGGCGGCCGCGTTCAAGGCCGACTCGCAGGCTGTTCGCGCGCCCGGCCGGGTGGAGCAGGTGGTCGCGGCGGCGCGGGAACGCGCGGCCGCCGCGGGGCTGGCCCCCGAGGTCGCCGAGGCGGTGTGGCGCGCCATGATCGGCGCGTTCATCGAGCTGGAGCTGGGCGAGCACGCCCGGATGGCGGGAGGCGCTTCGGCGTGAAGGGTTTCGGTGGCGGTTCGCCGCGCCCGGGTGGGCGGGCGGTCAGCCCGCCGCCGAGCGGCTCCCGGAGCGCACGCACCCTCCGCACGGCGGCCGCCGCGAACGGCAAGCCGCGCCGGGTGCCGGCCGCAGCGGCAGCGGCGTGACCGGGCCTGGGTGGCCCCGCCCGCATGGCCGGGTCCGCGTGGCTGGCGCCGAACAGCGCCCCGGGGGGCGTGCAAGGCGCCACCCGAGCCGCTGCCGGTGGGAAACCGGCCGATCTGAGTGGTGGCAACCCGGTGAGGATCGCTGCCGAGGCGAGCAGCGACCTCAGCGGCGGCAAGCCCCACCCGAACGGCCGGCTGCCAAGCCGCAGCCCGAAGCAGCCTCCGCCCGTCAGCCCCAGCGGCCATGAGCCGAGCCCGGGTGTCCGGGCTCGGCCCCGCCACCGAGCCGCTTCCCCACGCCGGGTCGGCTGCACCGGGTAGTCCACTCCGGTGAGGGATCGCTGCCGAGGCGAGCAGCCGACCTCAGCGGCGAACAGCCCGACCTGGGTGGTGGCTCCATCGCCGCCTGGAGCGAGAAGCGGCCTCAGCGCCGGTGAGCCGCGCCCGGGTGGTCGGCCGCCAGGCGCGGCCCCGCACCGCCGAGCCGCTCCCGCAGCGTGCCGCCCTCCGGCTGGGACGGAACCCGGCCCCGGCGGCGCAGCTCCGGCACCACCCAGCGCGCGAAGTCCACGAACGTGCCCGGCGTCGTCACGTACGCCAGGTTGAAGCCGTCCACGTCGGCCTCCTCGGCCCACCTCTCCAGCTCGTCCGCGACCTCCGGGCCGGATCCCGTCACGACCGGGCCCCGCCCGCCGAGCCCGATGAAGCCGGCCAGCTCGCGTGGCGTCCACGCCCGCTCGGCCGTCGTGAACGCGGCCAGCGCCGACCGGTTCGCGTCGCCGTCCCGGTAGGTCAGCGGCTCGTCCACCGGCAGTTCGGCCAGGTCGACGCCCGTCCAGCCGCCGAACAACGCGAACGCCCCCGGCACGGACACCAGCGACTGGTACTCGCGGAGCTTCTGCTCCGCCTCCGCCGACGTCTCACCGACCACCGGCGTCAGCATCGTGAAGATCTTCACCGCCCGCGGGTCCCGGCCCTGCTCGGCCACCCCGGCGCGGATCGCGTCCACCGAGCGGCGCACCACCCGCGGCGACGGCCCGGACACGAACACGGCCTCCGCGTGCCGCGCCGCGAACCGCACGCCCCGTGGCGACGCGCCTGCCTGGAACAACACCGGAGTGCGCTGCGGTGACGGCTCCGACAGGTGCGGCCCCGGCACCGCGAAGTACTTGCCCTTGTGCCCGATGTCGTGCACCTTCGCCGGATCCGCGTACACCCCGCCGGACCGCACGACCGCGCCGTCCTCCCACGAGCCCTCCCACAGCTTGTAGCAGACCTCGAGGTACTCCTCCGCGATCTCGTACCGCTCGTCGTGCGGCACCTGGGCGTCCAGGCCGAGGTTGCGCGCCGCACTGTCCAGATAGGACGTCACGATGTTCCATGCGACCCGGCCCCGCGTCAGGTGGTCCAGTGTGGACAGACGACGGGCCAGCGAGTACGGCTGTTCGTACGTCGTCGACACGGTGACCCCGAACCCGAGGTGCGAGGTCACCGCGGCCAGCGCGGGCAACAGCACCGTCGGCTCGTTCACCGGGATCTGCGCGGCGTCGGCGACCGCGGCGTCCTTCGACCCGCCGTAGACGTCGTACACGCCCAGCACGTCGGCGAGGAACAGGGCGTCGAACCCGCCGTCTTCGAGCGTGCGCGCCAGGTCCAGCCAGAAGGACAGGTCGGTGTAGCGGTGCCCCTCGTCGGCGGGGTGCTTCCACAGCCCGGCCGACTGGTGCCCGGCGCAGTTCATGTCGAAGGCGTTCAGGTAGATGCGGCTCATGCGAGGCCCCCGGAGTTGGTCTCCCGCGCGAACCACGCGGACGCGAACGTCAGCACCGCCAGCCCGGCGAAGTAGGCGACGATCAGCCACGGCCGCCCGTCCCCGGCCACCAGCAGCGCGGCGGCGATCAGCGGCGCGAACCCGCCGGAGAGCACCGCGCCGATCTGGTACCCCAGCGACGCGCCGCTGTAGCGCACGCGCGTGTCGAACAGCTCGCCGAACCACGCCGCCTGCGGCCCGTACATCGCGTCGTGCACCACGTTGACGCCGAACACGATCGCCAGCACCACCGCCACCGCGGAGCCGGAGTCGGCGGCGAGGAAGAACAGCACCAGCGCCACGATCCCGGCGAGCGAGCCGAACAGGTACGGCGGGCGCCGCCCGAACCGGTCGGACAGGTAACCCCACAGCGGCGTGCTCACCAGGCCGATCGCGGAGGCGACCATCACCGCGATCAGCCCGACGGCGCTGTCCCCGCCGAACGTGGTCTGCAGGTAGGTCAGCGAGTACGTGGTCAGCAGCACGAACAACGCGATCTGCGACAACCGCAGCCCGGTGGTCAGCACGACGTTGCGCGGCTGCGTCCGCAGCACCTCGACGACCGGCAGCCGGGCGGTCTCCCCGCTCGCCTTGAGCCGCTCGAACACCGGCGCGTCGGTCAGCCGGAGCCGGATCACCAGACCGACGACGACGAGCACGAAGCTGAGCAGGAACGGCACCCGCCACGCCCAGGACAGGAACGCGTCGCCGGCGATCGTGCGCACGAGGTAGAAGACGCCGGTGGCCAGCAGCATCCCCGCCGACGACCCGAGTTGCGTGAAGCTGCCGAACAACCCGCGCCGCCCGGGTGTGGCGTGCTCGATCGACAGCAGCGCCGCGCCGCCCCACTCGGCGCCGACGGCCAGCCCCTGCAACAGCCTCAGCACCACCAGCAGCGCCGGGGCGAGGATCCCGGCCTGCGCGTACGTGGGCAGCAAACCGATCGCCGTGGTGGCGATCCCCATCAGCAGCAGCGCGCCGACCAGCACCGCCTTGCGGCCGACCCGGTCACCGAGGTGGCCCGAGATCACCGCCCCCAGCGGCCGCGCGCCGAAGCCGACCGCGTAGGTGCCGAAGGCCGCGAGCGTGCCCGCGGTCGAGGAGACGTTGGGGAAGAACAGCGGCTTGAACACCAGCGCGGTCGCGGTGGCGTAGAGGTAGAAGTCGTACCACTCGATGGTCGTGCCGATCATGCTGCCGACCGCCGCGCTCCGTGGCGTGGTGCGCGGCGCGGCGGGGACCGTCGTCGTCATGTCCTGGCACGCTAGGGTTCCCGGGCGCCGCCCCGCACCAGGTCTCACATGATGGAACGTGCGATTCGATACCGGTAGGGTGATCATCGTGACCACTCGGATCCTCGTCGTGTACTACAGCGCCACCGGCAACACCGCGAAGCTGGCCGCCGCACTGGCCGGCGGGGCCGCCGACACCGGGGCGGAGGTGCGCGTCCGCACGGTCGCCGAGACCGCCCCGCCCGAGGCGATCGCGACCAACCCGCGCTGGCAGGCGTGGGTCGACGCGGGGCCGCACGACGAACTGGCCACGCTCGCCGACCTGGAGTGGGCCGACGGGCTCGCGATCGGCAGCCCGACCCGTTTCGGTGGTCCCGCGAGCCAGCTCAAGTCCTATCTGGACACCACCGGTGGCCTGTGGGCCAAGGGGAAGCTGGTGGACAAGGTCGCGACGTCGTTCACCACGGCGTCCACCGCGCACGGCGGGCTGGAGGCGACCGTGCTGGCGATGAACAACATCTTCTACCACTGGGGCGCGATCGTGCTGCCGCTCGGCTACGGGCAGCCGCACCTGCTGGAATCCGGGAACCCCTATGGCGGTTCGTTCGTGTCGCGCAAGTCGGCCGAGCCGGACAAGGAGTCGCTCGAAGCGCTGCGCATCCAGGGCCACCGGCTCGCGACCATCGCGGGTTACGTGCGCGTCGGCCGCGGCGGCGCCTGAGCGGCGCGGGGCAGCCGCATCCCAGCCCGTCCCCGGAGTAACCGGCACGCGAGTTTGACCGGTTATGCGAGGAGTGACGGAATTCCGGTACCGCCGTACCGGTCGGCCGCTTAGGGTGGGCGGAGTGGTCACCGAAGCTCCCGCACCGCCGCGTGCGTTCGTCCCGCACCGCGGGCGCGGCACGACGCTGATCCTCGTCTCCTCGGTCTGTTTCGGCAGCTCCGGCACGATCGCGAAACCCGCGATGCTCGCCGGCCTGTCCGCCGAGCAGGTCGCCGCGGCGCGGATCGGGCTCGCGGCGCTGGTGCTGGCCGCCGTGGTGGCCGTGGTGAAGCCGTCGCTGCTGCGCGTCCGCCGCGCCGAGTGGCCGCTGCTGCTCGGCTACGGCCTGCTCGGCGTCGCGGGCGTGCAGCTGTGCTACTTCGTCGCCGCCGGACGGCTGCCCGTCGGCATCGCGATCCTGCTCGAGTTCACCTCGCCGGTGCTGATCGCGTTGTGGACGCGGTTCGTCCGCGGCGTGCGGCTGCCCGGGCGGATGTGGGCCGGGATCGCGCTGGCCATGGCCGGGCTGGCGGGCGTAGCGCAGGTGTGGCAGGGGCTCAGCCTCGACGCGGTCGGCCTGCTCGCCGGGCTCGGCGCGGCGGTGTGCTCGGCGGCGTACTTCCTGCTCGGCGAGCACGGCGTCACCACCCGCCACCCGATGGGCATGGTCACCTGGGGCATGATCATCGGCGCGGTCGCGGTGTGCGCGGTCGCCCCGCCGTGGACGATGCCGGCCGCGGTCCTCACCGCCCCGGCCGAGTTCGGCCCGTGGCACCCGCCGGTGTGGCTGCTGCTGGTCGCCGTGGCGTTGTTCTCGACCGTCCTGGCCTACGCCATCGGCCTCACCGCGCTGCGCCACCTCCCGGCCGCCGTCGCGAGCGTCATCGGCCTGCTCGAACCGGTGATCGCCACCGCCACCGCGTGGGCGCTGCTGCACGAAACGCTGGCGTGGCCCCAGCTGGCCGGCGCGGTCGTCCTGCTCGGCGGCGCGCTGATCGTGCAGCTCAACTCGCCGCGCGCGCAGGTTCCGGAGCCCGCAGCGCCCGCCGGTACGCGCCCGGCGTCGTTCCCACCTGGTCCCGGAACCGGCGGCGCAGGTTGACCGCCGACGCGAGCCCCACCCGCGCCGCGATCGCGTCCACCGGCAGATCGGTGTCCTCCAGCAGCCTGCGCGCCTCCGCCACGCGGCGGGACAGCAGCCACTTGCCCGGGCTCGTGCCGAACCGGTCGTGGAAGCGCCTCGTCAGCGTGCGGGGTGAGACGTTCAGCCGCGCGGCCAGGCCGGCCACCGACAACGGTGTCCCGAGCCGCTCGCCTGCCCACTCGAGCAGGTCGTCCAGCTCGTCCCGGGCCGGGGCCTGCGGCGTGACCCGGACCTGACCGCCGTCCCGGTGCGGCGGCATCACCATGTGCCGCGCGAGGAGGGCGGCGTGCGCGGCGCCGTGGTCCCGCCGGACGAGGTGCAGGCACAGCTCGATCCCCGCGCCCGCACCGGCGCTCGTCGCGACGTCGCCGTGGTCCACGTAGAGCTGGTCCGGCTCCACGCGCACCGCCGGGAACTCGCGCCGCAGCTGCTCGGCGCGCTCCCAGTGGGTGGTGGCCGAGCGGCCGTCGAGCAACCCGGTGCGCGCCAGGGCGAACACGCCGGAGCAGATCGTGACGAGCCGCGCTCCACGGGCGTGGGCACGCAGCAACGCGTCGCGCACGCGCGGGGACAGGGGCGCCTCCACCGGCGCCCAGCCCGGGATGATCACCGTGTCCGCGTCGTCGAGCGCGGACAGGCCATGCGGCACCGACAGGGCGTACCCCGCGGTCGTGGGCACGGTTCCCGGCTCCTCGGTGCACACGTCGAACTCGTAGTACCGCGGCACGCCGTCCCGCACCGTGCCGAAGACCTCCATGGCGCAGCCGAGCTCGAACGTCGACTGCACCGGCTGCACCAGGGCGACCACGCGATGCATGGCAGAAAAGTACCCCACGGTGTCCTCGCGGGCACTGTCCCGGCCCGGTCCGCACCCGCATCCTGGGGCCATGCACGAAATCCTCGCCCAGGAGGGCTACACCTCGGTCTCCGTCGACGAAGCCCCGGTCCGCGAACCGTTCCCCGGCGTCCGCCACCGTCCGTTGTGGACCGGGCCGGACGGGGCGCACGCCGATCTGCTGGAGATGGACCCCGGCGCGTCCTGGCCGCACCGCGACGTGCACGAACCGGGCCCCGAGGAGGTCTACGTCGTGGCAGGCACGTTCCACGACGGCGCCCGCGAGTACCCGGCGGGGACGTTCCTGCACGCCCCCGCCGGAACCTGGCACGTACCCTCGACCGCCACGGGCTGCACGCTGTTCCTGTTCTACCCGGAGGGCTAGCGGGACGGCGTCAGCACGATCCGGCCGAACACCTCGCCGCTGTCCATCTTCCGGTGCGCGAGCCCGGCCTCGGCCAGCGGCAGCACCTCGTGCACGACCGTGCGCAGCTCCCCGCGTGCCGCGGCGGCGAACTGCGCGGCGCGGACGGTTCGCCGCTCGGCCGCGGGCACCGTGTCGGCGCTGAAGGTGGCCACCGACAACGACTTCCGGAATCCGGCCATCAGCGCCGCGCCGAAGTCGGCGGGCGGGCCGCCGACCACGCCGACCAGCACCGCCCGCCCGTTGGGGCCGAGCTTGCCGACGAAGTCCGGGAAGTCGGGGCCCGCTACGACGTCGACGATCACGTCGAACCCCGCGCCGCCCGCGCCGGAGCGGTCCAGCACGTGCGTCGCGCCCAGCTCGCGCAGCCGCTCGCCCCGCGCGGCCGACGACGTCGTGACCGCCACCGCACCGGCGCCACCGCGCGCCGCGAGCTGGACCGCGGTGAGCCCGATGCTGCCGGCCGCACCTCGCACCAGCACCGACTCGCCCGGCGCGAACCCGGCGCGCGCGAGGGCGAAATGCGCCACCACACCGGAACCCCCGAGTGCCACCGCGTCCACCGTGGACAAACCGGCGGGCAGCGGCAGCACCTCCCCGGCCGGCACCACAGCTCGTTCGACATACCCGCCGCCCGTGCCGGTGAACCCCCACGCGCGCCGGCCCAGCAGGGTCCGGTCGACCCCGTCGCCGACCGCGATCACGGTGCCGGCCACCTCACCGCCCGGGATGTGCCCGGCCGCGAACCCGTGAGCGGCGAGCGCGCCGCGGCGGATCACCGCGTCCACGCCACCGACCCCGATCGCCTCGGTCTCGATCAGCACCTGCCCGGCCGCGGGCTCGGGCACGGGAAGGTCCACCACGGCCAGGCCCTCCGGCCCGCCGAACTCCTTGATCACCACTGCTTCCACGTCCGCCGACGCTAACGAACGCACCCGTCGGCCGGGCCGAAGTGAGAGCACCGGCGGCGAATCTGTCTCGCTCGCCGTCCGCGTGGTTCAGGCGCCGGTGAGCCGGGCCAGCGCGCCGTAGAACACGTCGGTGATCCGCGCCGGATCGGGCGCGGCGAACGTCTGACCGCCGGTGGGCGTGGTGATCGCCGCCAGCTCGTCCACGTCCACGTCCGGGCCGATCCCGATGCCGATGATCGCCACCGGCCGCGCCGGGTCGGCGAGCTTCGCCAGCTCCGCGACCAGCGCGTCCCGGCTGATGCCGTCCGCGTCGTCGTTGCGCCCGTCGGTCAGCACGATCACCAGGTTGAGCCGCCCCGCCTGCCACTCCGCCGACGCCAGCCGGTACGCGGCCAGCACCGTGTCGTACAGCCCGGTGTCCCCGTCCGGCGTGGCCTGGATGGCGCGCAACCGGTCCGCCGCCCCGGACGCCAGGTGGTCGCTCACCGGCCGCATCGGCAGCACCTCGCGGTAGTCGCGGTCGCCGTCCAGGTGCGTGGCGAACTCCCACACGCTGCTCTCCGACGTCGGCTTGAACAGCGACAACGCCCGCGCGGCCGCGTCGGTGGTCAGCTGCATGCGGGTCTGCCCGGTGCCCGGCACCTCGACGTCCATCGACCCCGACACGTCGATCAGCACCCGCGCCCGCGAGCTGGAGTTGATCCGCGCCCACTGCCCGAGCAGCGCGTCGACGTCGGCGTCGGTCGGCACCGCGGGCGAGGGCAGGGTGCGGTCGCTGACGTTCTGCGCCGCGCCGTCCCGCAGGTATCGGCCGTCGGGCGTGCGAAACCCGGCGTTGGCCAGCGCGTTCGACCCCTCCAGGCCCAGCAGCGCGGACAGCAGCGCCCCGGCGGCCGAGCGCTGCGCCTCCCCGGCGCCGCCGAGCACGGCGAACGGGTAGTCCAGCGCGGGCGCCTGCGGCTGGTAGGTCGCGACCAGCCCGCTCTGGGTGCCCGCGACGCCGTTGCGCACGTTGTAGCGCAGCAACGCGTTCTCCGACACCGGGAACCCGGCGAGGGTCCGGTCGGCCAGCCGCGCGAACAGGTCGTCGGTGGTGGGCACCGCGTTCGGCGACAGCCGGCGCAGCGTGGCGGCGTAGGCGTCCGCGGCGGGCACCGCGGCCCGGATGCCGATCAGCGCGGACAGACCGGCCGGGTCCCGCCCCGGGTCGGGCACGCCGAGCGCCAGGCCGGGCGCGCCGAGCACGTCCGACCAGGCCGGCGCGCGGCCCGGCCAGCCGAGGCCGGCCGCGGCCTCCTCGGTCAGCGCGAACACCACCGGCGAGCTGGCGATGCTGGTGCCGCCCGCGATCCCGCTCGCGCCCACCCCCTTCGCCCGCCGCAGCTGCAGCGTCGATTCCGGGATCCACACGTCCGGGCGGATCTCGCCGCCGGGCAGGGCCAGCGACTGCGCGACCGCCGCCGAGTCGACGGCGTTGACCTCGAAGGCCGCGCACTCGGTCTGCGCCACCCGGCGGGCGACCTGCGCGACCGCCGGGGCGACCCCGGGCGCGGCGGCGACCCGCACCACCGCGGGCCGGTCGCAGCCGCCCTGGTCACGCGCCACGTCCGCGGCGATCCAGCCGGCTCCGCCCAGCAGCACGAGGACACCGGCCATCACCCACACCCGCCGCGGCCGCCGCCGGGCAGGAGACGAATGTCGGCCCACCTCGCACCGCCTCCGCTGGATCGCTCGCCAGGACGAGATCCAGGTTAAGGGCAGTGACGGAGATTACCTACGCTGTCGGATCGGCCTGTCCGTACGTCACCGGGATGACGGTCGGCACGATCATCGGGCGGCGCCGGTAGGTCTCGGCGACCCATCGGCCCACCACACGGCGCACGGCCTGGGCGATCCGGTGGCTGTCGGTGATGCCCTCGATCTCGGTGCGGGACAGCTCCATCTCCACGAGCGGAACCACCGCATCGAGTGCTTTCGGGTCGTCGGAGAACCCGCGCCCGGACACCGTCGGGGTGCTCACCGCGCGGCCGGTGGTCGAGTCGACCGCGACGTTGATCGCGATGAACCCGCCCTCGCCGAGCACCAGCCGGTCGGACAGGGTCGACTCGCCGACGTCGCCGACCGACAGGCCGTCCACGTAGACGTGCCCGACCTCGACCCGCCCGGTCGCGCGCGCCCGGCCGTCCACCAGGTCGACCACCACGCCGTTCTCGGCCAGCACGACGTTCTCCGGCGCCACGCCGGTGCGGATCGCCAGCGCGCCGTTGGCCCGCAGGTGCCGCCACTCGCCGTGCACCGGCATGACGTTGCTCGGCCGGATCGCGTTGTAGAGGAACAGCAGCTCCCCCGCCGACGCGTGGCCGGACACGTGCACCTTCGCGTTGCCCTGGTGCACCACGTTCGCGCCGAGCCGGACCAGGCCGTTGACCACGCCGAACACCGCCGTCTCGTTGCCCGGGATCAGCGAGCTGGCCAGCACGACCGTGTCGCCGGCCCGGATCGAGATCTGCCGGTGCTCGCCGCGCGCCATCCGGGACAGCGCCGACAGCGGCTCGCCCTGCGACCCGGTGGACACGAACAGCACCCGGCTCTCGGGCAGGTTGACGGCCTCGTCCAAGTTGATCAGCAGGCCCTCGGGGATGTTCAGCAGGCCGAGGTCGGCGGCGATCCCCATGTTGCGGACCATCGAGCGGCCCACGAACGCGACCCGGCGGCCGTGCTTGACCGCCGCGTCGAGCACCTGCTGCACGCGGTGCACGTGGCTGGCGAAGCAGGCGACGATCACCCGCTGGGTGACGTGCCCGATGACGTCGTCGAGCACCGGCCCGATGTCCCGCTCCGGCGTGACGAACCCGGGCACCTCGGCGTTGGTCGAGTCGATGCACAGCAGGTCGACGCCCTCGTCGCCGAGGCGGGAGAACCCGGCCAGGTCGGTCAGGCGGTTGTCCAGCGGCAGCTGGTCGAGCTTGATGTCACCGGTGTGCAGCACCACGCCGGCCGGGGTGCGCAGCGCGACCGCCAGCGCGTCCGGGATCGAGTGGTTGACCGCGAAGAACTCCAGCTCGAACGGGCCCACCGTGCGCCGCTCGGACTCGGTCACCTCGATCAGCTTCGGCCGCTGCCGGTGCTCCTTGCACTTGGCCTCCAGCAGCGCGAGCGTGAACCGCGAGCCGTAGACCGGCAGGTCCGGCCGCAGGCGCAGCAGGAACGGCACGGCGCCGATGTGGTCCTCGTGGCCGTGGGTGAGCACGAGGGCCTCGATGTCGGACAGCCGGTCCTCGATCGCCCGGAAGTCGGGCAGGATCAGGTCGACGCCGGGCTGCTCGTCCTCGGGGAAGAGCACCCCGCAGTCGACGATCACGAGACGGCCGTCGTACTCGAAGACGGTCATGTTCCGGCCGACTTCGCCGATGCCGCCGAGGGCGACCGCGCGCAGGCCGCCGTCGGGCAGTGCGGGTGGGTTGTTGGTCGGTCCGGGTCCTGCCAGGTTCACCTGTGAATGGTCCCAACGCTGGTGTGAGTGGTCGGCGCGACGTAGGCCGCCGCGGAGTCGGCCTGCGCCACCCGGGAAGAGTGCCAGTCCGGCGACGGGGACTCCGCGAGGGGGACCCCCGCCTGGGCGAGGTCGGTGGCGATCGCCTCGACCTGCTCCGGGGTGGCGGGCACGATCGGCAGCCGCGGGCCGCCGACCGGGTGGCCGCGCAGCGCGAGCGCGGTCTTGGAGAACACGACCCCGCCGACGCGCGACATGGCGCGGAAGACGGGCAGCATGCCGCGGTGGTTGGTGCGGGCGGTGGAGGTGTCGCCGTCCTCGTAGGCCTCGATCATGGCCCGGATGCGGCCGGCCACCACGTGCCCGATGACGCTCACCACGCCGGCCGCGCCCACCGACAGCCACGGCAGGTTCAGCGCGTCGTCGCCGGAGTAGTAGGCCAGGTGGGTGTTGGCGATGACCTCGCTGCCCGCCAGCAGGTCGCCCTTGGCGTCCTTGACGGCCAGGATGCGCGGGTGCTCGGCCAGGCGGCGCAGCGTGTCGACCTCGATCGGCACGATCGAGCGCGGCGGGATGTCGTAGAGCATCACCGGCAGGCCGGTCGCGTCGGCGACCGTGGTGAAGTGCGCGTACAGGCCGGCCTGCGACGGGCGCGAGTAGTAGGGCGTGACCAGCAGGACGCCGTGGGCGCCGGCCTTCTCGGCCTGCTGCACCAGTTCGACGCTGTGCGCGGTGTTGTAGGTCCCGGCGCCGGCGATCACGGTCGCGCGGTCGCCGACCGCCTCGGCCACGGCGCGCACCAGGTCGGCCTTCTCGGCGTCGGTCGTGGTCGGGCTCTCACCGGTGGTGCCGTTCACGACCAGGCCGTCGTTGCCCAGCTCCACGAGGTGCTCGGCGAGCTCCTGCGCCCGCTTCAGGTCGACTGCGCCGTCCGCGTCGAAGGGGGTGACCATCGCGGTGAGCACGCGCCCGAAGGGCCTCCCGGGCGCTGCCGAAGGTGGGTTGGACATGCTCTGACGGTACCTCCTCACGCTGTGAATATTCGTGCCGACCTGCCAAAACGGCATGATCCGCAGGAAAGGGCCACCACCGGCCGGAGAATCGCTGGACCAGGTGATCTTCCGCCGTAACCTTTCGCGTCAGCGCACCTTCAGCGTGACCGCCTCGGTGAGCTGGCCGCCGCCCTTCTTCGACACCAGGCAGTAGATGCCGCGTGACGGGTCGTTGTAGGACTGCTCCGGCGTGGCCTCCCACTCGGCCTGTGCCGGCACGAGCGCGCGGTAGCTGAGGCCGGCGCGGGCGTCGGCGTCGATGGTCGTGGAGTGGAAGCTCAGGGCGCAGAACGACTCGGCGTAGCGGCGCAGGGCGTCGGCGCCCGGGTAGGCGACGTAGCTGGCGTCGCTGTCGCCGGAGCTCGCATTGCCGAGGCTGTCGTTCTCATCGTAGAGCTCCAGCTCGTGCGCCTTGTCGCAGTCGACCTGGTTGTCGCTGCCGATGGCGTAGCCGGGGTCCAGGCGCCCGTTGTAGCAGCGGTAGGCGCTGCCGGCGTCGAAGTCCAGGTCGCCGCCGGTCCCGTAGGTCATGGTCGGCAGCATCGCCGGGTCCTCCGCCTCGGTCGCCCACCACTGGCCGGCCAGGAAACCGCCGGCCAGCAGCACGACGCCGAGTACGGCGCCCGCGGTGGCCCACAGGCCGCGGCGGCCGGTGCGGTGCGGCGCCGGGGCGAACTGCGTCGGCGGTGGTCCGTTGTGGACCGCGGTGGCGATGCCGCCGGGCGGGGTGTTCTGGGCGGCGATGCCGAGCAGGTGCGCGGCCTGGGCGGCGGAGATCCGGCCCTCCGGCTTGGCCACCAGCAGGCCCATGATCGCCGAGGCCAGCGGGCCCTGGACCCGGGTCAGGTAGGGCACCTCGGTGAGGATCGCGTTCATGGTCGCCGCGGTGGTCGGGCGGTCGAACGCGGACTTGCCCTCGACGGCCAGGAACAGCGTCGCGCCCAGGGACCACAGGTCGGAGTCGGGCAGCGCCTCCCGCCCGTCGAGCCGCTCCGGCGCCATGAACGCCGGCGAGCCCACAATCGTGCCGCTCGAGGTCAGCCGCGGGTCGTCGATCGCGGTGGCGATGCCGAAGTCGGTGAGCTTCACCCGCCCGTTCGCGCCGACCATGATGTTGCCGGGCTTGACGTCGCGGTGCACGATGCCGGCCTCGTGCGCGGCCTGCAGCGCGGAGAGCACCTGCTGCCCGATCGAGGCCACCTGCTGCGGCGGCAGCGCGCCGTGGTGGCGCACCAGGTCGCCCAGCGTGGGCGCCTCGACCAGCTCCATCACGATGTAGGTGGCCCCGTCTTCGGAGACCACGTCGAAGACCGTGACGATGGCCGGGTCGTTCAGCCTGCCCGCGGTGCGCACCTCGCGCAGCACCCGCTCGGTGAAGACGGTGTCCTCGGCGCCGTCGGGCAGGCGCAGCTCCTTGATCGCGACCTGGCGGCCGATCACCTGGTCCTGCGCGCGCCACACGACGCCGTGCCCGCCCCGGCCCAGCTCGCCGAGGAGCGCGTAGCGGCCGGCCACCACCCGTGGTCCGGACGGGCGCGGCGTCGTCTGCTGGGTCTGCTCTTCGGTCAACGTGGCTCCGGTCATCGCGGCTATTCGGGACAGCGGGATGCTAGTCCGACCGTCGCGGGAGCCGAACGGTTCCGGTGTCAGCCCGCGAACGTGAGGTAGATCAGCGCCACGTTGAGGGTGATGATGACGGCGGCGATCACCCACGCCAACGTCGTGGTTACGCGGTGGTTCGCGGCGGTGCCCATCAGCCCGCGGTCGCTGGTCAGCCGCACCAGCGGCACCAGCGCGAACGGGATGCCGAAGGACAGCACCACCTGGGACACCACCAGCGCGCGGCTGGGGTCCACCCCGATCGCGAGCACCACGATCGCGGGCAGCAGCGTGATCAGCCGCCGCAGCAGCAGCGGGATCTTCTTGCGCAGCAGGCCCTGCATGATCATCGCGCCGGCGTAGGCGCCCACCGACGTCGAAGCCAGGCCGGAGGCCAGCAGCCCGATCGCGAACAGCAGCGCGACGGCCGGCCCGAGCGTGTCCCCGACGGCGGCGTGCGCGCCTTCGATCGAGTCGACGCCCTCCTGGCCCTGCATGTTCGTGGCGGCCAGCAGCACCATCGACAGGTTCACCGCGCCCGCCAGCAGCATCGCCAGGCCGACGTCGAAGCGGGTGATCCGCAGCAGGCGCGACTGGCGCGCGCCCTCGACCTTGCCGTGCCGGTCGCGGGCGAGCCCGGAGTGCAGGTAGACGGCGTGCGGCATGACGGTGGCGCCGAGCATCGCGGCGGCGATCAGGACGCTTTCGGTGCCGGCGAAGTGCGGGACCAGACCGGCCGCCGCGTCCGCCGCGGAGGGCGGTTCCACGAACACGCTGGCCAGGAACCCGATCGCGATGACGCCGAGCAGGCCGGTGATGACCCGCTCGAACGGCCGCTGGCCACGCTTGTCCTGGACCAGCAGCAGGACCATCGACACCACGCCGGTGATCACGCCGCCGGCCAGCAGCGGGAGGTCGAACAGCAGGTAGAGGGCGATCGCGCCGCCGACGACCTCGGCCAGGTCCGTCGCGATCGCGACCGTCTCGGCCTGCACCCAGTAGCCGAGGCGGGCGGCACGGGGCATCCGCTCGCGCAGGTTCTCCGGCAGGGACAGGCCGGTGACCAGGCCCAGCTTCGCCGACAGGTACTGGACCAGCCCGGCCATCAGGTTGGCGGCCACGATCACCCACACCAGCAGGTAGCCGAACTGGGCCCCGGCGCTGATGTTGGAGGCGACGTTGCCCGGGTCGACGTAGGCGATCGCGGCGACGAACGCGGGCCCGAGCAGCAGGGAGCCGGAGCGCACCCGCTTGAGCCGTGGTCCGAGCTGGTCCGTCAGCGCCATCCGTCCTCCATCCACGAAGCCGAAGCCTGAGTTTAGGTGCGCCGAACTTTGATGTACAGAGCAGCGAAAGTGGTGTGCGACGCACGGGCACCACGGGCAGACGTACCCCACAGGGGTGGCTTTTAGGCAGCAGGCTCCGGGCCGCCGCGTCCGGCGTGAGCGAAGCGGGCGGTCGACAGCAGGCCGACCAGCACGGTCGCGGCGGCGCAGCCGGCCAACGCGAGCCCGGCGGCACGGCTGGACCCGGCCGTGCCACCGGCGAGGATGGAACCGCACACCGCCACGCCGATCGCGGCGCCGGTCCGGCGGCACGTCGAGGCGATCGCGCCGGCCACCCCGGCCTGGTCACGCGGCATCCCGGACAGGGCGGTGTGCGCAATGGGGGTGCCAACCCGCCCGAAGCCCGCGCCGAACAGCAGGTAGCCGAGCACGAGGAACCAGACCGGCGTCGCGCTCCCGGCCGCGACCGGCAGGCCGGTGCCCGCCGTCAGCCGCAGCCCGGCGAGCACGAACGCGGGCCGCGCCCCGCGGGCCGCCACGATCCGGCCGGAGATCATGCGCAGGCGGCCATCGGGAGCGTGAGCAGGCCGTGCAGCGCGCTGAAGCCGCGCACGTTCTGCAGGTAGAGCGTGTTGAGGAACAGGAATCCGCCCAGGGCCGCCGTCACCACCACCACGATGACCGCGGCGGTGAGCGGGCCGAGGAACGTGATGACGAGCAGCTGCCCGAGCGGGTCGAACCGCTTGCCCCGCACGGCTTTCGACTCGGGGACGAACCGCCGGGTCAGCGCTGATCGGCATGTTGCCCCGGAAGATCGCAGCACCTGCCGGATCGAGAGCAGCGCCACGCCCGCGCGGCGAGCAGGCCCGACGCGCTCATCAGCTCAGCGCGGCGCGGTCCCACGCAGGGACCGGCTCGCCGGCGCTGACGGCCGGGCAGACCTCGGTGGCGAACCGGTCGGCGAGCCGCGGTTGGCGATCGTCGTGTCCAGGCCCGCCACCACCACGCTCAGGCAGCAGGTCAGCAGCACGACGGCCCGCCGGCCCGGGACGCGCACGCCGGGGATCCCGGACCACGACGCCCCGCCCCGTGCCTACTCCGCGACCTCGTGCCCGGCCGCGCGCAGCGCCTGCACCGCGCGCGCCAGGTCGCCTTCCTTCACCAGCACGTGGTCGGTGTCGAACGTGGACAGCGTGAACAACGCGACCCCGGCCGACGCCAACTCACTGGCCAGCGCGGCGATGATCCCGGTGAGGGTGAACGCCAGCGGGCCGCGCACGGTCAGCAGCCGCCAGCCGGCCTCGACCCGGGCGCCCTCCGGGGCCAGGCCGGCCGGGCAGATCACCGAGGTCTCCGCGGGCGTGCGGGTGACCGAGACCAGGCCGTCCGGCGAGTCCAGAGCGGGCACCGGAACGCCCGGATCCAGGCGCGCGACCGCGTACTCGCCCGGCTGGACGTCGATGGCGAGCCGTTTCACCCTTCGAGGACCTTCGGGCTGGAGGCGACCTCGGTGCCGTCGGGCAGGGTGGAGATGGTGAAGTCGGCGAACACGTTCGGCGCGGCCTTCTGCAGCTGCCGCAGGCATTCCACGGCCAGGCCGCGGATCTCCACGTCGGCGTGCTCGGTGGCGCGCATGGCGATGAAGTGCCGCCAGGCGCGGTAGTTGCCGGTGACCACGATGCGGGTCTCGGTGGCGTTGGGCAGCACCGACCGGGCGGCCTGGCGCGCCTGCTTGCGGCGCAGGGTGGCGCTCGGCGCGTCGGCGAACTTGTCCTCCAGCCCGGCGAGCAGCTCGTTGTAGGCGTCGACACTCGCCTGCGCGGCCTTGAGGAACTTCTCGTGCAGCTCCGGGTCGTTCGCGATCACGTCCGGCTCGACGAACGCCGCGTCGCGCTCGGGCACGTACCGCTGCGACAGCTGCGAGTAGGAGAAGTGGCGGTGGCGGATCAGCTCGTGGGTCAGCGAGCGCGACACGCCGCTGATGTAGAAGCTCACCGAGCCGTGCTCCAGCACCGACAGGTGACCGACCTCGATGATGTGGTCGATGTAGCCGGCGTTGGTGGCCGTCTTCGGGTTCGGCTTCTTCCACGACTGGTAGCAGGCGCGGCCCGCGAACTCGGCGAGCGCCTCACCCCCGTCGGCGTCGGTCGACCACGGCACGTCCTCCGGCGGGAAGAACTCCGTCTTCGCGATCAGCTGAACCTTCGGCGACACGGTCTCGGCCACGGTCGCGCTCCTTCCCCTCAACGACTCCCCGGCAGCGTAACCGCCGGGTCCGACAACCCGGCCGCGACACCACGTGGTGTCATCTTCTCCTTGACTGACACCAAGAGTGACGCCATAGTGGTGTCATGGACTTGACCCCGTACATCACCAGCCTCCGCGAGGACCTCACCGCGACGGCCTCGGCCGGGGACGAGCAGATCCGCCGGGCGGCGGCGCTGCTGTCCGGCGCGCTGGAGCCCGCGGCCCGGCTGGTGCTGATGAACGCGCTGGCCGACCTCGCCGCCGAGGCGACCGCGCAGCTGCCCGACCACGTCGTCGAGGTGCGCCTGGACGGCCGGGACGTGCGGGTGGTGGTCACCGGTTCGGCCGGTGAGCGGCCACGGGCCGAGCGTCCCGGGCCGCCGCCTCCACCACCGCCACCGCCGCTGGTGGAGGGCGGGGACATCTCGCGCATGACGTTGCGCCTGGTGGAGAAGCTCAAGGAGCAGGCCGAGCACGCCGCGTCGTCGCAGGGCGTCTCGCTCAACACGTTCATCTCGCAGGCCGTGCAGGGCGCGCTGCACGGTTCGCAGTCCTGGCACGCCGAGAAGCAGAGCGGCTCGCAGTCCGAGTCGCACCTGCACGGCTGGGTGAAGGGATAGTCATGACCGATCCGGAGCTCGTGCGCACGCAGACGTTCGCCCTGCCGGGGCCGCTGGAGCTGGACATCGCGGTGTCGATGGGGAAGGTCGAGGTGAAGCTGGACGCCGAGGAGCCCGAGGCGACGGTGGAGATCCGGCACGACCCGGACGCCCAGCAGCCGTGGACACAGGGCATCTCCAGCCTGCTGAGCTGGGTGAGCGAGCGCTTCGGCGACCAGCTGGGCACCGACCTGAGCGGCACGCCCGCGGACGCGGTGCAGCAGACGCGGCTGGAGCAGACCGGCAACCGGCTGACAGTGCACGCGCCGAAGGCGCTGCCGCTGCGGAACATCCCGCTCGCGGTCACGGTGATCGCGCCCGCGGGCACCACCGTGGAGGTGCGGGCCGGGTCGGCGAACGTGACGGTGAGCGGGCCGGCCGGGCGGGTGGACGTCTCCACCGGGACCGGCGAGATCAGGCTGGACCGGTCGGAGGGCGCGGCGACGGTGCGCAGCGGCTCCGGCGCGATCCGGCTCGGGCCGACGCTGGCGGGGCTGCACCTGCGCACCGGCAGTGGTGACGTGGAGGTGGCGTCGCTGGCCGGGTCGGCGACGCTGGCCACCGGCACCGGGGATCTGTGGCTGGGCACGGTGTCCGGGTCGGCGCTGGTCCGCAGCGGCAGCGGCGACCTGTCGGTCGCCGAGGCGGCGAGCGGGAACCTGGAGCTGGTCACCGGCTCCGGCGACATCCGGGTCGGGATCCGGCCGGGGGTCGCCGCGGAGGTCGACCTGACCGCGAGCGCGGGCAAGGTGTCGAGCGAGCTGGACGTGGCGCTGGACCGGCCCGATGGCGAGATCCCGCTGAACGTGCGGGCGCGCACCGGATCCGGCACGGCCGTGGTGACCCGCGCGGCGCAGTAGACCACCGGAGGGCGGCCGCGAGCCGCCATGGGGGTGGAGGGGTGGTGTGGCATGGGGGCGTGTCACACCACCCCGATTCCGTATCACGCCGCCGGCGGCCGCCGATCACACCGCCGGGGAAGCCGCACGCCGGTGGCGGAAACAGTCGCCCGCGAAGCTCCCCAACGGCCGGTAGGCCGGTCGCGGCAGCCGCGCGCGATATACCCGCGTGACGCCGCCCAGATCCATCGGCGCCGGGCCTTGGGCAAGACACCGGACCCGCGACCGCGCCACCACTCCCCCTCTCACGCCCGGCTCAGCGCCGGCGCCAGATCACCCCGCTCCCCCACCACGAAACCGTCCAGTCCCAGCCACGTGGCCATCAACCGCAGCTCCCCGGCCAGCTCGGCGGCCACCCGCGGCACCTCGGCGCCCGGCTCGGCGAACGCGCCCTGCACCCGCAGCACCCCGGCCTCCCGGTCGGCCTTCAGGTCGACTCGCGCCACCAGTTCGCCGTCGAGCAGGAACGGGAACACGTAGTAGCCGTACACGCGCTTGGGCTCGGGCACGTAGATCTCGATGCGGTACCGGAACCCGAACAGCCGCTCGGTGCGGGCCCGCTCCCAGATCAGCGGGTCGAACGGGCACAGCAGCGCCCGCCCCGCGACCTTCCGCGGCATCCGCGCGCCGACCAAGCGGTACGCCGGGCCGCGCCAGCCGCGCACCTCGACCTCTTCCAGCACCCCGTCCTCGACCAGCTCGGCCACCGCCCGGCGGCTCGTCTCCGGGCCGAGCCGGTAGTAGTCCCGCAGGTCCGGCTCCGTCGCCACGCCCAGCGCCGTCGCCGCGCGGGAGATCAGCTCGCGCGCCCCCTGCTCCGGCGACACGCGCCGCGCCAGGATCTCCGCCGGCACGACCCGCTCGGTCAGGTCGTACAGCCGCTCGAACCCGCGCCGCGTGCCGGTGGTCAGCTGGCCCAGCCCGAACAGCAGCTCGCAGATCTTCTTGACCTCGGACCGCTCCCACCACGACCCCGGACGGCGCGTCGACTCGCCCTCCAGCTCGCGCTCGATGCCGCCCGCCCCGATCGGGCCGAGCTCCTTCACCACCGCCAGCACGTCGTCGACCAGCGACGGCGAGCGGTCGGCGAGGGGCTGGTAGTTGCGCCACCACCCGGGCCGCTTCGCGCCGGACTGCAACAGCGGCCAGTCCTCGACCGGGATCAGGCTCGCCTCGTGCGCCCAGGTCTCCACCAGCATCCGCGGCTTGCGGCTGCTGTGCGCCCACGCGGCCTCGTCGATCAGCGCCGGGTCGTAGCCGCCCAGCCGCGCGAACAGCGGCGCGTAGTGCGCCCGCACCACGACGTTCACCGAGTCCAGCTGGATCAGCTGCAACCGCGACAGGGCGCGCTTGAGGTGCCGCCGGGTGGGTTCGGTGCCGGGCCGCGGGTCGGCGAAACCCTGGGCCGCCAGCGCCGCCCGCCGGGCGGCCGCCACACTCATCGTCTCCATGGTGGTGCTCATGGTGCCAGCACCCACCGACAAAACCGGTAGGTTCCCGGCATGAGCACCGTGTCCGTCCGCGAAGCCGTCGACGCCGACGCCGCGGAGATCGCCCGGATCCAGCGCGTCACCTGGCGAACGGCCTACCAGGGCGTCCTCAGCGACCGCGCGCTCGCCGAGCTCGACTCCGCGGTCACCGAGGCCAGGTGGGCGGAGGCGATCGGCCACCCCGGCTCCCGGATCCACCTCGCCGTCGAAGGCGAATACACGGTCGGGTTCTGCGTCGCCGGTCCCGCGCCCCGCGACGACGTGGCCGACGCGGCGGGCAACGTGCCCGGCGACGCCGACCGCACCGGCCTGATCGGGACGCTGCTGGTGGAGCCGCGCTGGTCGCGGCGCGGCCACGGCTCCCGGCTGCTGGCCGCGGCCGCCGCCGGGCTGCGCGAGCTGGGCGCCGGCCGCGGCGTCACCTGGGCGGTGGAGTCCGACGCCGCCACCCTCGGCTTCTACCGCCGCGCCGGCTGGCACCCCGACGGCACCGTCCGCACCCTCGACACCGGCGACCGCCGCCTGCGCGAACTCCGCCTCACCGGCGCGCTGGACATCCGGCTCGTCGAGTAGGTCACCAGGCGGTCGCCAGCCACGCGGCGACGCCGGCCAGCGCGATCAGCGGCACGTTCAGCCCGGTCTCCTTCACCTCGCCCCGCGACAGGTGCAGGCCCGCCGCCAGCACCTGGAGCACCGCGAACCCGAGCGCCGCCACCAGCGCCAGCGCGGGCGCGACCCCGGTCAGCGGCGGCAGAACCAGCCCGAGCACGCCGAGGACCTCCACCGCGCCGATGCCGCGAACCGCCCACATGGGCACGGTGTCGACCCAGCCCATCATCGGCGCCAGCTGCTCCCGGCTCTGCGCGATCTTCTTCCCGCCCGCGAACAGGTACAGGACCCCCAGCAGCGCGGCCACGATCCAGTAGGCGATTTCCACGGTGGCCTCCGATGGTTACGACTTGTAAGCAACCACATCATGGGTCACCATCGGAGGGTCTACAAAAGGCACACGAGTGTGCGTAGCGGACAGGAGCGTGCGTGTCGCGGTACGAACGGACCTGCCTGATCAGGGGCGACGGCGGGCGCGCGATCCGGCGCATCCTGGACCGGATCGGCAACAAGTGGACCCTGCTGGTGGTCGCCACCCTGGACGACCAGCGGATGCGCTTCACCGAGCTGCAGCAGCGCATCCCCGGCGTGTCCCAGCGGATGCTGTCGCTGACGCTGCGGAACCTCGAACGCGACGGCCTCGTGTCGCGCACCGCCTACGCGGAGGTGCCGCCCCGCGTCGAGTACGCGCTCACCGACGTCGGCCGCACCCTGATCGAGCCCGCCGTGCGCCTGGCGGAATGGGCGGTCGAGCACGACCCCGACATCGAACGCAGCCAGCGCGCCTTCGACGAGCGGAACAAGTAGAGCCCGGGAAAAACCCGGGCTCCTCGGATCAGGCCTCGTCGCCGGCGCGGACCGGCGTGAAGGCCGGCTTCGTCAGCTCCTGGCTCAGCTCGAAGTCCAGGTCGTCGGCGGGCGCGGGCTTGCCCCGCCCGCGGAACCACAGCACGGACATCACGACCAGGAAGGCCACGGCCACGATCTGGTAGCTGCTGCCCGCCACCTGCTGCGCGAAGCTCCAGTTCTCCCACTCCAGCGGCACCCAGTAGTGCGGCGCGAGCCACAGGATCACCACCGCGGCCCAGCCGGAGACGATCAGCCACTTGTTGTTCCTCTGCACGCCCATCACGAGCACCAGCACGGCCGTCGGCAGCGCCAGGATCCAGTGGTGCGACCAGGAGATCGGCGAGATCAGCAGGACACCGGCGGCGTTTACGCCGAGCGCGAGCGCGAGGTTGTTGTCCCGCAACGCTCGTGCGGTGCCGAGGAACGTCATGGCGACGACCGCGAGCACGCCGAGACCGCCGACGACCGTCAGCGTGGTGCCGGTGAGGTGCAGCTTCTCGAACGTCGCGGTGATCGACTCGTTGGCGTGGATGGGCCCGATGTTCATGCCGGTGGCGTGGAAGACGCGGTCCGTCCAGTACGTCCACGAGTCGCCGGGCATCAGCACGAACGCGATCGCCGTCATCACCAGGAAGCTGACGAACGCGGTGACCACCGCGCGGAAGTCCTTGCGCAGCAGGAAGATCAGGCAGAACCCGGCCGGGGTGAGCTTGACCGCCGCCGCGATGCCGATCAGCGCGCCGCGCGGCCAGCGCGGGTTCGGCCACAGGATGTCGACCGCGACGAGCATCATCAGCAGGACGTTGATCTGGCCCCAGAAGATCGTGTTCGCCACCGGGTGGGCGACCACCATCACGATCGCGGCCGCCACGACCATCCAGGTCTTGTTCAGCAGCCCGCGCAGCTCCGGCGATCCGTTGCGGTAGGCCAGGATGATCGGGAACAGCGCCAGGCAGGTCGCGCCGGTCAGCAGCGGGTAGCCGATCGGCGGCGGGATGATCGCCAGCGGCGTGAACAGCACCGCGGAGAACGGCGGGTAGGTGTAGGGCAGCGCGCCGCCGATGGTCGAGACGGGCAGCTCCGAGTAGATCGAGTGGCCCTTGAGGAACGTGTCCGCGCCCAGCCGGTAGATGTCGACGTCGGTCGGCCACTTCCGGATGCCGTGCGCGTAGTACGCGAGCGCGGCGAACAGGCCGACGGCCAGCAGGAGTTCCAAGCCCAGGCGTACCCGCTCGGCGGTACTGCCGTACCTCATCGTCTCGATGACAGCTTTCACTCGTTCTCCCAGTCCCGGCCAGGCGTGATCTCACGGAACAGACGCCGCAACGCCTATCTTCGTTGCCCGCGTGATCGATGTTACGAGCGGGTCCCCCTTGCGCTACGCGCGGCTGCGGTCGGTGAACACGATCCAGCGAAGCACGCTGTAGAGGAACACCGCCTCCAACGCGCCGGCGATGATGCGCGCCAGGTGGTACTGCACGCCCAGCGCGGCCAGGCCGGCCCCGGCGCCGAGGATGAACGCGAAGTAGTTGACGGCCACCGCGATCGCGTAGAGCACGGCCTGGCGCCCGACCGGGGCGTGCGAGCGGAAGTTGAAGACGCGGTTGAGCACGAAGCTCAGCGCGAAGGCGCAGACGTAGGCCACGGTGATGGCGACCGGCAGCGGCAGCCCGGCCACGCCGTGGCCCAGGGTCAGCAGCAGCAGGTCGACGCCGAAGGTGAACCCGTTGATCAGCGCGAAGCCCACGAAGCTGGGCGGGACCAGCGTGTTCAGCCCGAAGGGCAGGTACCGGACGACCGTCGCGCAGAACGACGCGAACCTCTCCACGAGCGACCGCGTCACCCGGATGTCCTGTTGCACGGCGCCACGGTGGCAGAACCGGGTGACGGGAAGGTGAGCAGCCGGTAGTCAACAGGCGGCGGAAAGTGTCACCGACCCCACGGAGATCACACTTCGGGCTGATATCTTCTTGTGACCCCGTCCGTGTGGTCCTCCGTCCCCCGCGGAGGCGCGCGCCGCCCCGAAGCCCCCCGTCAGGAGGCGCGGATGTTCGCCTGGTTCTGGGTGACGCTCGGCGTCGCCTTCGGCTCGGCGATCGTGCCCGTGATCAGCGTCGAGGTGTTCGTGCTGGGGCTCGTGGCCAGCGAGCCGGGGCTGCACTGGCTGCTGATCGGCGCGGCCGTCTCGATCGGCCAGATCGCCGGCAAACTGCTGTACTACCTGGCCGCGCGCGGATCGATCAGGCTGCCGCGGTTCCTGCACGACCGCCTGCACCGGGAGCGCCCGCCCAGCCGTCGCCGCGACCGGTGGCACCAGCGGACCAAGTGGCTGCGCGGCAAGGTGGAGGCCCTGCGTGAGCGCTGCCACCGGCACCCGCACTGGATGACGGGCACCTACGGGGTCAGCTCGCTGATCGGGCTCCCCCCGTTCATGGCGACGACCGTGCTGGCGGGCCTGGCCGACATGCGGATGTCGACGTTCCTCACGGCGGGCCTGACCGGGCGGTTCATCAGGTACAGCGCGCTGGCCGCGTGCCCGGCGATGTTCGCGGGCTGGTTCCACCACTGAGCTCGGGCTACCGGAGGAGCCGGAACAGCCCGTCGGAGGGGTCCACCACGACGGCGAGGGATTCGCCGACCGCCGGGACCCGGTGGCTGGGCCCGCGGTGGGTCACCTCGTGTCGGTCTGCCCGCCGGTCTCGCGCGGCGGGCGCAGACGACCAGCGCGGTCGCGGGCCGGCCGCCGCTTACCCCGGGCACCGGCCCTACGGCACGACCTCGTCGAAGTTCCCGGCGGAGGCGGGTGTCGACCGGCCGCGAGTGAGTTTGGCGCCACACGTGCCGGAGGCGGCTGCGTTCCGACAAAGTGGACCGCATGAGATACCGGCTTTTCGGGCGCACCGGGCTGCGCGTGGCGGAGATGTTCCTCGGGGCGATGGCGCTGCAGGAACCGGACGAGGCGCGGCGGGTGGTCAAGGCCTACGCCGACGCCGGGGGCAACGTGATCGACACGGCCTCGGCGTACGCGGAGAGCGAGAGCGTGCTGGGCGAGGTGCTGACCGACCGCGACCGGTTCGTGCTGGCCACCAAGTACACGCTGACGCGGGATCCGCACGACCCGAACGCCGGGGGCAGCCACCGCAAGAACCTGGTCGCGTCCCTGGAGCGCAGCCTGCGGCGGCTGCGCACCGACTACGTCGACATCCTGTGGGTGCACACGTGGGACCCGCACACGCCGGTCGCCGAGACGCTGCGTGCGCTGGACGACCTGGTGCGGGCGGGGAAGGTCAGGTACCTCGGGGTGTCCGACACGCCCGCGTGGGTGGTGAGCCGGGCCGACGTGCTGGCGGAGTGGCGCGGGTGGACGCCGTTCGCCGGGGTGCAGGTGCCCTACAGCCTGCTGAACCGCGACATCGAGCGCGACGTGCTGCCGATGGCCGAGCAGCTGGGGCTGACCGTCGCGGCGTGGGGCGTCCTGGAGCACGGCGCGCTGACCGGGTCCAGCCGGGTCGGTTCGCCGTCGCCGGAGCAGCAGCGGGTGGCGGCGGCGGTGCGCGCGGTGGCGGACGAGCTGGGTGTCACGCCGGCACAGGTGGCGATCGCGTGGTCGCGGGCGCGGTCGGCGGTCGTGCACCCGCTGATCGGGTTCCGGACGGCGGACCGGGTCGCGGAGAGCGTCGCCGCCCTGGACGTGACGCTGCCCCCGGAAGCGGTGGCGAAGCTGGAGGCGGCGGCGCCGTTCGAGCCGGGCCCGTTCGCCGACTTCGTGAACCAGTCGGCGGCCAGCGCCGGGGTGTTCGGCCACGGCGAGGTGGTGGCGCGTCAGCTGCGGGAGTGAGGCGGCTCGGCGTCGCGGCGGGTGAAGCCGATCGCGAGCAGGTGCCCGTCGAACCGCGCCGCCGCGACCTGGTCGGCGCGCCAGGCCCAGAACTCGGGGACGTGCTCAACACCGGTGAGGCACCTGCTCGGGCTGATGAACGCGCCGCGCTACAACAGGGGCAGCAGGATCGGCGCGGCGTTCATCGCCCCGTGGACCGTGATCACCGGCCACATCAGGCGGTGCCGGCTCCACAGGTAGCCGAGGAAGAGCCCGGCCACCCCCTGGTTCACGAAGGTCGCGGCCAGGTCCGACGGCAGGTCCCCCGTGCCCTGGATGCCGACGTGCCAGCCTGCCCACAGGAGCGACGTGAGCACGATCGCGGGCCATCGCCCGAGGAGCGCCTCCCACCTGGTTTGCAGCCACCGCCGGTAGAAGACCTCCTCGAGCACGCTGTTGACGAGGAAGCCGACGACGAGCGTGGCCACCAGGGTGAGCACATCGACGGTGAAGGCGTAGTCGCTCATCGGCAGGGCCCAGGGACCCGCGTAGCTGACGGCGAACCACGCCGCCACCGCAGGTACCGGAGTCCACCACGGGCCGGTTGCCGAGACTCCGGTCTTCCCCGCGCCGCGGGACCACCGGAACAGCAGGACGGGGACCACGAGCAGCAGGACCAGCTTCGACACCGTGTGCGCCGGCTCGCCTCCGCCCGCCACGGCCAGGACGACCGCGAACAGCACGGCGGCGGCCAGCAGGACACTCGCTTCGACCACCGTGCGCCGTTCGTGTGGTGTGACCGGGGCGGGCCGGGCCGGCACGAACCGCACCAGCGCGATCCCTACCGCGACCGGGATCCAGCGCACCCACATCGGCACTGTCTCGTCGTGATCGGCCGAATAGCGGATGCCGGTGTTCCCGCTCAGCACCAGCCACAGCGCGGACCCGGCGATCACCAGCCCACCCGTCACGAGAACCGCTCTGCCGGCGGCGGACCGGGACTGCGTCTGCGTTTTATTTAGCACAAGCGTACTGTAACCGAAACCGTACACCTGTGCTATAAAAAGTCGTGCCCAAGCTCGTCGACCACGACCAGCGACGCCAGGAACTCGCGCGCGTCGTCTGGGAGGTCATCAGCCGCGAGGGCATCCAGAGCGTGACAGTGCGGAAGGTCGCCGAGGAGGCAGGCGTTTCAGTCGGCGGCCTGCGCCACTACTTCGACAGCCAGCGAGGATTGCTGCGGTTCGCGGCACGGGCCATGGCCGAGAAAGTCGCCGCACGCGTGGCCGAGCACCTGCGCGGGGAGATGCCGGGACCGGTTCGCGCCCGGCTGCTGCTGGAGGAACTGCTGCCGCTGGACGCCGACCGGCGGGTGGACGCGGACGTCTGGCTGGCGTGCCTGGTGCAGTCGCGCGTGGATGAATCGCTGGCCGAGCTGCACGGCGCGGGTCTCCACGGAGAACGGCACCTGTGCCGGCTCGCGGTCGCGTATTCCTGCGGCCAACCCGCACCGCAGCTCATCGGGGACCGGCTCACCGACCCGGGCCTGGAACGGCAGGCTCTGCGGCTGCACACCTTCATCGACGGCCTGACCCTGCAGGCCGCGATGTACCCGGACGACTTCCCGCCGGAGGAGGTCCGCCGGCTCCTCGACGAGGAACTGGCAGCGCTGCCGGCGGACGGGTCGGCGTGCCAGGCCCACTCAGGCTGATGAACGGCTGCGGCAACCACCGCGCCCGCGCGGCGCGCGGGACGGCCAGGTAGCGCGGGCCCCGGTGCTGGCACGATCACGCCCGTGGACGTCGTCGCCCAGTGGTGTGCACCTGGTGGAGCACGGAATCCCGCGGTGGCGCGGGTGCAGCCAGGCGCAGCAGGGTGCCGATCGCGTTCCCCCTGCCCGAGCCGGCGGCGCCGCAGCCGGCCGCCCGCGTTCTGGCCGGCGTTCCGGACAAGAACGAGGTGGATCTGCGGGAAGCGGACGGCGCGCTCCGGGTGATGCTGCGCTCGGCCCAGTTCCACAACCTGGTGCGGCGACGGCCGCCCGCGGTCCGGCTGCGGCCGGGCGAATGGCTGCGCCGGCAGATCGACTACCGGTTCCGCACCTACACCGGCCGCGGCCCGTGGCTCTACCGGCTCGACACCCTCAACCTCGCCTACCGGGCGGAACCGGATCCGGAGATCTTCCTCGGAACTCCCACCCGCCGCGTCGACGAGCGCGCGCTGCGGTAGGAACCTGGCACGCTCGCGGCGCTCAGTGGGCGGCCTCCGCCGCTTCCAGGTCCAGCGCCTTACGCATCGTCGCGCGGGCGCGGCGCCGGTCGCCCGCCAGGTCGTACGCGTGCGCCAACCGGTACCAGTACCGCCAGTCCTCGGGGTGCTGCTCCAGCTCCGCGCGGCGCTCCTCGAACCACGCGTCCGCCGCGGCGCGGTCCACCCGGCCGGACGGGCGGCGCGGCAGGTCGTCGACGTCCGGCAGCCCGCCCTCGGCGTCCAGCCGTCGCGCCAGGTGCTGGATCCGCGTGCCGGACCGCCAGGTGGCGACGACCATCCACAGCCCCAGCAGCGGCAGCACCAGCACGCCGACACCGAGCGCGATGCCCACGCCGGTGCCGGTCGCGATCAGCTCCACCCCGCGCGCCCCGAGCAGCACCAGGTAGACCACCAGCGCGGCGGTCATCACCAGTGCGACGTTGCGGGCCTTCACAGGTCGAGCACGTTCTCGAGGCCGACGGTCAGGCCGGGACGGCCCAGCACCTCCCGCACCCCGAGCAGCACACCGGGCATGAACGAGGTCCGGTCCATCGAGTCGTGCCGGATGGTGAGCGTCTCGCCCTCCTGGCCGAACAGGATCTCCTCGTGCGCCACCAGCCCGGGCAGCCGCACCGAGTGCACGTGCACGTCCTCGACCCGCGCGCCGCGGGCGCCGTCCAGTTCGCTCGTCGTCGCGTCCGCGCCCGGCTTCAGCCCGGCCTCGCGGCGCGCCTCCGAGATCAGCCGCGCCGTGTGGGCCGCCGTGCCGGACGGGGCGTCCGCCTTGCGGTTGTGGTGCAGCTCGATGACCTCGACCGACTCGTAGAACCGGGCCGCCTGCTGCGCGAACCGCATCGCGAGCACCGCGCCGAGCGCGAAGTTCGGCGCGATCAGCACCCCGACCTCCGGCTTGCCCGCCAGCCACGAGCGCACCGTCTCCAGCCGCTCCTCGCTGAACCCGGTGGTGCCGACGACCGCGTGCAACCCGTTGCCCACCAGGAACTCCAGGTTGCCCATCACCGCGTCCGGGTGGGTGAAGTCGACGACCACCTCCGCGCCGGCCTCGGTCAGCGCGGTCAGGTCGTCGCCCGCGTCCAGCTTCGCCACGACCGTCATGTCGGGCGCGCCCCCGGCGGCCTTGACCACCTGCGCACCCATCCGTCCCTGGGCGCCCAGCACGCCGACCCGGATCGGGTTGTCCTCGCCGCGGGGGTTCATTTCGCGATCACCTCGTGCAGATCTTCCGGTAGGTCCTGCTCGGAAGCGTACGGCCCGACCACCGCGGCGGCGGTGACCCCTCCCGGCGTCCCGAACAGGGTGCGTGCCAGCTCACACACCTCCTCGGTGGTCACCGCGGCGATCCGCTCCACCGACTCGTCGACGGTGAGGTGCACGCCGTAGTTGAGCTCCTGCTTGCCGATGCGCGACATCCGCGACGCGGTGTCCTCCAGGCCCAGCACGATCCCGCCGCGCAGCTGCCCCTTGGCGCGCGCGACCTCGGCGTCGGTGAAGCCGTCCTTGCCGACCTGCCCGAGCACGTCCCGCAGCACCGCCGACACCTCGCCCAGCCGCTCCGGCTGGCAGCCCGCGTAGACGGAGAAGTGGCCGGTGTCGGCGTAGGTCGCCACCGACGAGTACACCTGGTAGGCCAGGCCGCGCTGTTCGCGCACCTCCTGGAACAGCCGCGAGCTCATCCCGCCGCCGAGCGCGGCGTTGAGCACCGACAGCGCGTACCGGCGCTCATCGTGCCGCGACAGCGCCTTCATGCCGAGCATGACGTGCGCCTGCTCGGTGTCGTCGCTGTGCAGCACCAGCCGCCGCTCCGCGGCCACCCGCGCCTTGCCCGCGCGCGGCGGCACCGGGGTGTCCGAACCGGACAGACGACCGCGCAACGCCTTGCGCGCCAGGCGGAGCACCTGCGCGTGCTCGACGTTGCCCGCCACCGCGAGCACCATCTTCGGCAGCGTGTAGCGGCGCCGGTAGAACCCGCGCAGGCCGCTCGCCGACATGCCGGTGATCGACTCGGTGGTGCCCAGCACCGGGCGCGCCAGCGGGTGCGAACCCAGGACCGTGGTGACGAACGTGTCGTGCAGCAGGTCCTCGGGATCGTCGTCGCGCATGGCGATCTCCTCGAGCACCACGCTCCGTTCGGTGTCCACATCGGACTCCGCGCAGAGCGCCTCGAAGACCACGTCGGTGACCAGGTCCATCGCCAGCGGCAGGTCCTCGTCGAGCACCTGCGCGTAGTAGCAGGTGTGCTCCTTCGCGGTGAACGCGTTCAGCTCACCGCCGACCGCGTCGATCTCCTCGGCGATCTGCACCGCGGACCGGTTGGTGGTGCCCTTGAACAGCAGGTGCTCCAGGTAGTGCGCCGCACCGGCCACCTTCGGCGGCTCGTCGCGCGAGCCGACCCCGACCCACAGGCCGACGGTCGCCGACCGCACCCCCGGCACGTGCTCGGTGACCACCCGCAGCCCGCCCGGCAGCACGGTGCGCTTCACAACCTGGCCGTTCGCCCCGGTCTCGAGCGTCCGCGTGGTGCCCGCGGCCTGCTCGTGCCCGGCAATCTGTCGCGCCATCGAATCCCAACACTCGTGCGGGAACACGGAAAACGGCCCGCCCCGCCCGGGGACGGGCCGTTTCCCGGCTACCGCTTCGTCCTACTTGGCGTCGGCCTCGGCGCCCTCGGCGGGAGCCTCCTCGGCCTTCGTCTCGCCCTCTTCCTCGTCCTTGACGAGGACCAGGCTGATCTTGCCGCGGTTGTCGATGTCGGCGATCTCGACGCGGAGCTTGTCGCCCACGTTGACCACGTCCTCGACCTTGCCGATGCGCTTGCCGTTGCCCAGCTTCGAGATGTGGATCAGGCCGTCCTTGCCCGGCAGCAGCGAGACGAACGCGCCGAACGCGGCCGTCTTCACCACGGTGCCCAGGAAGCGCTCGCCCACCTTAGGCAGCTGCGGGTTCGCGATGGCGTTGATCTTGCTGATCGCGGCCTCCGCGGACGGGCCGTCGGCCGCACCCACGTAGATCGTGCCGTCGTCCTCGATCGAGATGTCGGCGCCGGTCTCCTCGGTGATCGAATTGATCATCTTGCCCTTCGGCCCGATGACCTCGCCGATCTTGTCGACCGGGATCTTCACGCTCGTGACGCGCGGGGCGTACGGGCTCATCTCGTCCGGGGAGTCGATGGCCTCGGCCAGCACGTCGAGGATGGTCAGCCGGGCGTCCTTGGCCTGGTTCAGCGCGCCCGCCAGGACGTCCGACGGGATGCCGTCGAGCTTGGTGTCCAGCTGCAGCGCGGTGATGAAGTCCTTGGTGCCGGCGACCTTGAAGTCCATGTCACCGAAGGCGTCCTCGGCGCCGAGGATGTCGGTCAGCGCGACATAACGCGTCTCCCCATCCACTTCATCGGAAACCAGGCCCATCGCGATGCCCGCGACCGGCGCCTTCAGCGGCACACCGGCGTTGAGCAGCGACATGGTCGAGGCGCACACCGAGCCCATCGAGGTGGACCCGTTCGAGCCCAGCGCCTCCGACACCTGCCGGATGGCGTAGGGGAACTCGTCCCGCTTCGGCAGCACCGGCACCAGCGCGCGCTCGGCCAGCATGCCGTGGCCGATCTCGCGCCGCTTGGGCGAGCCGACGCGGCCGGTCTCGCCGGTGGAGAACGGCGGGAAGTTGTAGTGGTGCAGGTACCGCTTCGTCGTCTCCGGCGACAGCGAGTCGATCTGCTGCTCCATGCGCAGCATGTTCAGCGTGGTGACACCCAGGATCTGGGTCTCGCCGCGCTCGAACAGCGCCGAACCGTGGGCCCGCGGGATGATCGCGACCTCGGCCGCCAGCTGGCGGATGTCGGTGAGGCCGCGGCCGTCGATGCGGACCTTGTCGCGCAGGATGCGCTGGCGGATCAGCTTCTTGGTCAGCGACCGGAACGCGGCGCCGATCTCCTTGTCGCGGCCCTCGAACGCCTCGCCCTCGCCGAGGCCGACCTTGGCCAGCACCGCGGCCTTGACCTCGTCGGTGGCGTTCTCGCGCTCCTGCTTGCCTGCGATGGTCAGCGCCTTGGCCAGGTCCTCGCTCGCGATCGCGGCGACCGCGTCGTAGGCGTCCTGCTGGTAAGCGGGGAACACCGGGAAGTCGCCGGTCGGCTTGGCGGCCGCGTCGGCGAGCTTCTGCTGCGCCTCGCACAGCACGCGGATGAACGGCTTGGCGGCGGCCAGGCCCTCGGCCACGGCCTGCTCGGTCGGCGCCGGGGCGCCGCCCGCGATCAGGTCGAGCGTGTTCTCGGTGCCCTCGGCCTCGACCATCATGATCGCGACGTCGTCACCGACGACACGGCCTGCGACGACCATGTTGAAGGTCGCCTGCTCCAGCTGCGACCAGGTCGGGAACGCGACCCACTGGCCCTCGATCAGCGCGACGCGGACGCCGCCGATCGGGCCGGAGAACGGCAGGCCGCCGATCTGGGTCGAGGCCGACGCGGCGTTGATCGCCAGCACGTCGTAGGGGTCCTCGGGGTGCAGGCTCTGCACCGTGACGACGATCTGGATCTCGTTGCGCAGGCCGTCGGCGAACGACGGGCGCAGCGGCCGGTCGATCAGGCGGCAGGTCAGGATCGCGTCGGTGGAGGGACGGCCCTCGCGGCGGAAGAACGCGCCCGGGATCCGGCCCGCGGCGTACATCCGCTCCTCGACGTCCACCGTCAGCGGGAAGAAGTCGAAGTGCTCCTTCGGCTGCTTGGAGGCGGTGGTCGCCGACAGCAGCATCGTCTCTTCGTCCAGGTAGGCCACGACAGCGCCGGCGGCCTGCCGGGCGAGCCTGCCCGTCTCGAAGCGGATCGTGCGCGTGCCGTACTTGCCGTTGTCGATGACGGCCTCGGCCTCGTGCACGACGGGTCCGCTTGCTTCGGTCATGTGTAGTTGACTCCTCGTTCGTTCGGGCAGCAGTGCGCCCCGCCCGTGCGGGGCGGCGTCCGAGGAACGAGCCGGTCTTCGATCGAAGCCAACGGGACTCTCCCGTAAGCCACTACCGAGGACCGGCGTCCTTGCCCTCGAGCGCCTGCCCTTCCTCTTTCGTACTTCGTATGGACCGAGGGGGAGCGACCGTGGTCACTCCCCCTCGGATCACGTCATCGGCGCAAGCCGAGTCGCTGGATCAGCGACCGGTAGCGTTCGATGTCCACCTTCATCACGTAGTTGAGCAGCCGGCGACGACGGCCGACCAGCAGCAACAGGCCGCGACGGGAGTGGTGGTCGTGCTTGTGCACCTTGAGATGCTCGGTGAGACCGATGATCCGCTTGGTGAGCAGCGCGACCTGGGCCTCCGGGGACCCGGTGTCGGACTCGTGCAGACCGTACTCGGTCAGAATCGACTTCTTCTCGTCGGTGGACAGCGCCACTGAGTTCTCTCCTCTGTGTTGTTCTGTGCCGTGAGGCCCGCTGGACGCGGGTAGTCGGTCGCGGCCGCCACGGACTGCAGCCGGACCCGGTGGTTCAGGGTATCAGGGAGCGCACTACCTGGCCTGCTGGGACAGCGGGAACCGCTCGACCACCACGTATCGCACGCCGTCGGCGCTACGCTGCGACCGCATCAGCACCGCCTCCGCGGCCGTCCACATCTCGCTGCGGTAGCCGGACAGCCGCCGCTCCAGTTCCACCGGTACCCGCTCGCGCGTGCGCGCCAGCGTCAGGTGCGGCAGGTAGGCACGGCCCTCGTCGCCGGCTCCGGCGGCGAGACCGAGTTCGGTGATCCCTTCGCCGTACACCCCGAGGTAGAGGACCCGGGTGAACGTGCCCGCACCTTCCAACCAGATCCGGGGCGCCGGCATTCCCGCCAGCCGCGGCCGCAGCCAGTCCGCCCTGGCCCGGGCGTCGTCCTCGCCGTAGAAACCCAGCGTGACGTGCCAGTTGTCCGGCGAACTCCACCGCACGCCGTCCAGCCGCGGCAGCCCGGCGACCTCGGCGGTCAGGGTCTCGACCACGGCGGCGGGCGGCAGGACCGCGGAGAACAGCACCACGGGTCAGCCCTGTTGCCCGGCGCGGCGGAGCAGGTCGGCCAGGGCCGGGAAGTCGTCGTCGAGCCGCTTGGCCGCCTCGATCAGGTCCTCGTCCTCGGCGATGTCCCGCAGCGCGGACAGCACCGCGCGCTCCTCGGACAGCGCGTTGACCGGGAAGGTGTCGCGGCCGACCGTCGGCCGCGCGTCCCGCACGTCCTCCAGCGCGGCCATCAGGGCTTCCTTGTGGCCCGCGGCGACCTCGGGGATCAGGCACTTGCGCTCGAGCATGATCATCCGCGCGAGCACGACCGGGTTGCCGATCTTGGCGCGGCGGCCGCTCATCACCTGGCTCAGCATCGGGGCGCTGATGCCCAGCACCTCGGCCAGGTAGGCCTGCGAGACGTCGAACGCGACGACGAGACGGCGCACCCGGTCGCCCAGCGGCTCGCCGTACCACTCCCGCTGGAGGGCGATGTTCCGCTGGACGATCTTGTGGTCATCCACGTGCTGTGCTCCCTGCTCTCCCCGGACAGACCTGGCCGCGCCGGACCCAATCTTGCCAGGTGGGATCGGGCGGGCGAGGCGGAATCACCCGACGATTCGCAATCGCACCGGCGCGGTCAGCTGCCGGTGCCGAGGATGGCGCGGGTGCGGCTGACGTCGTCGGCGATCTGCTCGACCAGGTCGTCGACGCTGGTGAACTTCACCATGTCGCGCAGGCGGCCGACGAAGTCCAGCGCCACGTGCTGGCCGTAGAAGTCCTCGTCCACGTCGAGCACGAACGCCTCGACGGTGCGCTCGCGGCCGGAGAACGTCGGGTTGGTGCCGACCGAGACCGCCGCGGGCAGCAGGCGGCCGGGCTGGTTGTCGCGGACGAACCAGCAGGCGTAGACGCCGTCGGCGGGCACCGCGGCGAACCGCGGCGTGGACAGGTTCGCGGTCGGGTAGCCCAGGTCGTGCCCGCGGCCGTCGCCGCGGACCACGATGCCCTCCAGCCGGTGCGGGCGGCCCAGCGCGTCGGCCGCGGCGACCACGTCGCCCGCGTCGATGCACGAGCGGACGTAGGTGGACGAGAAGGTGATCTCGCCGACGTCCGCGGTCTCGCCGTCGGCGGTGGATCCGCCCTGCAGCTCGGCGCCGTAGGTGGCGAACCCGAAGCGGCGGCCCAGGTCCTTGAGCAGGGCCACGTCGCCGGCGGCCTTGTGCCCGAAGGTGAAGTTCTCCCCCACCACCACGGCGGCCGCGTGCAGCCGGTCGACCAGCACCTCGTGCACGAACTCGTGCGCGGTCAGCCGGGACAGCTCGGCGGTGAACGGCAGCACGCACAGCACGTCGATGCCGAGCTGCTCGACCAGCTCAGCCTTGCGGCGCAGCGTGGTCAGCTGCGCCGGGTGGCTCCCCGGCCGGATGACCTCGGACGGGTGCGGGTCGAACGTCAGCATCACGCTGGGCAGGTTGCGGTTCTTGGCCACCTCGACCGTCCTGGCGATCAGCGCCTGGTGCCCGCGGTGCACCCCGTCGAACACGCCGATCGTGACCACGCACCGTCCCCAGCCGCCGGGGAGATCAGCAAGCCCTCGCCACCTCTGCACAGCCCTCACTCTAGGCCGGAGCCAGGACGACTACTGAGCGGGCCACGCCGCCCGCGTCCACCGCGAGAGCGAGCACTTGGCCGTCCGGGTCGAACACGCCGTAGGTGCCTTCGATGCCCGAAGCGCGGACCTGCTGTCCATACCGGACAGCCCGGGCGGTCGCCGCATCGACGTCATAACGCGGGAAGGCGGCGCCGACGGCCTCGTTGAGGTCGAACGACAGCTCCGGCTTCTCCTCCAGCTGCTCCAGCGTGCGCGCCGCGGCGATGCCGAACGGGCCGACGGTGGTGCGGCGCAACGCGGCGAGGTGACCGCCCACGCCGAGTGCCGCGCCGAGGTCGCGGGCCAGCGCCCGCACGTAGGTGCCCGACGAGCACTCGACGACCGCGTCCAGCTCGATGCGGTCGGCGACGCGGCGGGTGGCGAGCAGGTCGAACCGGTACACGGTGACCGGCCGCGGCTTGAGCGCGACCTCTTCACCGGCACGCACGCGCGCGTACGCCCGCTTGCCGGCGATCTTCACCGCGCTCACCGCGCTCGGGACCTGCTGGATCTCCCCGGTGAGCGCGGCGATCCCGGACGCGATCGCCTCGTCGGTGACGGCGGCCAGCGCGTCCGGGTCCGCGGTGGAGGTGTGCTCGCCCTCGGCGTCGTCGGTGGTGGTCGAGACGCCGAGGGCCAGCGTGGCGAGGTAGGTCTTGCGGTCCAGCGCGAGGTGGCCCAGCAGCTTGGTCGCCCGCTCGACGCCCAGCACCAGCACGCCGGTGGCCATCGGGTCGAGCGTGCCGGCGTGCCCGACCTTGCGGGTGCCCATGATCCGGCGCACCCGCGCCACCACGTCGTGGGAGGTCATGCCCGGTGGTTTGTCCACCACGAGCAGGCCGGGCGGGGGCGCGGGGCGTCGAGTCTTCGGCTGGGACACGGCTGGAAACCTTACGGGCGAGCCGTCACGCGGCCGCCGGGACCTTCCGGGTGGGCGCGTCCCACACGTGGCGGCGGACCTGCACCGGCACGTGCTCGCCCCGCTCCTGCGCGGCGAACAGCTCCGCGCGGGCGCGCAGCCACCACACCAGCATGCGGAACGTGCCCAGCACCAGCACCGCGACGACGGCCAGCAGCGCGAGCCGGAACTGGCCGCCGGTGAGCTGCAGCAGCACGCCGACCGCCAGCGCGGTGAGCGTGGTGGCGACGAAGCCGCCGACGTTGACCACGCCGGTCGCGGTGCCCACGCGGGACAGCGGGTTGTAGTCGCGGGCCAGCGCGAACCCGATCATCGACGCCGGGCCGCCCAGGGACAGGAACGCGAACGCGGGCACCAGCACGCCGACCGGGATCTGGCCCGGCCAGCTCAGCAGCAGGGCCCAGACCGCGGCGGCGCCGGCGAGGTAGCCGAGCACCAGCGGCATCCGGGTGCCGGGGCGGGCGGAGATGAGGCTGCCGACCAGCGGGCCGCCGATCATCGAGCCGAACACGAACACGGTCAGCAGCGCGCTGGCGGTCGCGGCCGGGTGGCCCTGGCCCTGCACCAGGAACGGCACGCCCCACAGCAGGGTCAGCACGTTCGGGGCGAACATCGTCGAGAAGTGCACCCAGAAGCCGAGGCGGGTGCCGGGGACGCGCCACGCCGTGCGGACCTGGCGGGCCAGCTGGCGCGCGTCGACCGGGCCGGCCTTCGGGGTGGCGCCGGCCGGGGTGTCGCGGACGCGGCCCGCGACGACGGCCGAGTAGATCGCGGTGATCAGGCCGGCGGCGAGGAACGTCGGGGTCCAGCCGGGGCCGGCGAGCAGCAGGGTGAGCGGGACGGTCGCGGCGAGGTTGCCGAGGAAGCCGATCGCCGTGGTGAAGCTGGTGACCACGGCGTACTGGCGGCCCGGGAAGTGCGCGGCGATCAGGCGCAGCACGCTGACGAAGGTGAGCGCGTCACCGAAGCCGAGCACGCCGCGCGCGAGCAGGCCCAGCGCGTAGGTGTCCGCGATGGCGACGAGGACCTGGCCGAGGCCGAGGAAGATCAGCGCGGCGGTGAGGACCTTGCGCGGCCCGAAGCGGTCGACGAGGACGCCGGTGGGGATCTGCATCGCGGCGTAGACGCCGACCTGCAGGACGGTGAACGTGGAAAGCGCGGCGGCGCCGACCCCGAACCGGTCGGCGGCTTCCAGCCCGGCGACCCCGAACGAGGTGCGGTGGAAGACGGAGAGGAGGTAGACGATGGCGGCGGTGAACCAGATGAACCACGACCGGCGGCTGGCCTTGCCGATCACGGGTGCCTGCTGCGGCGGCACGAAGGATTCCTCCCGAAGCGGAGTAGGCGACAACGACACGGGGACGCCCGCATCGCCGTCCCGATAGTTGTATCGCCTATGCAAGGCTGAAACTTACCTGTTACCGGGGTGTTTTCAGCCACACGGCGCAGCGATTCGCGGCCCCGGAGCCACCCCCACGACACGCCCGCAGCGCGGCGTTCGGCGGGGGCCAGCGGGCGGCAGGGGCGATCGTTCACGCCACCGTCGCCCACTGCCGCCGAGCCGGCCCGCGGCCGCGCGTGCCGGGCCGGCCGACCGCGCGAACCGCACCCACACCCCCGACCCGGAGCCGGAGCCAGCGGCGTCAGCGGACCGCGCCGACCACGGTCCAGCCGTCCGAGCGCCAGCGGGCCACCACCGCGGCCAGGCGCAGCACCATGAACAGCGACAGGCCGGTCCAGATGCCGGTCAGGCCCCAGCCGAAGCCGAGCGAGGCCCAGATCAGCGGCAGGAACCCGAGCGCGGCGCTGACGAGCGTCGCGGCGCGGAGGAAGGCCGCGTCGCCCGCGCCGAGCAGCACCCCGTCCAGCGCGAACACCACGCCCGCGATCGGTTGCAGCGCCACGAAGAACCACCAGGCGTGCGGCACCTCGCCGAGCACCCCCGGGTCGGAGGTGAACGCGTGCGGCAGCACCTGCGACACCGCCGCGAACACCACGCCGAGCACGCAGCCCATGATCAGCCCGTAGCGCGTGATCTGCCCGGCCACGCCCCGCGCCTGCCGCGCCGAGCCCGCCCCGAGCGCCGCCCCGACCAGCGACTGGGCCGCGATCGCGACGGAGTCCAGCACGAGGGAGAGGAACGTCCACAGCTGCAGCACGATCTGGTGCGCGCCGACGGCCGCGGTCGAGGTGCGGGCCGCCACCGCGGCGGCGGAGACGAAGCACGCCTGGAAGGCGAGGCTGCGCAGCACCAGGTCCCGGCCGAGGCCGAGCTGCGCGCGCATCACCTTCGGGTGCGGCTTGAGCGACACCTTCTCGGCCACGAGGGCCCGCAGGAACAGCCCGGCGCTGATCACCTGGGCGACGACGTTCGCGACGGCAGACCCTTCGAGCCCCCAGTCCGCGACGTAGACCAGCAGCGGGCAGAGGACCGCGGAGATCCCGTTGCCCGCCAGGACGTACCGCAGCGGGCGGACCGCGTCCTGCACGCCGCGCATCCAGCCGTTGCCCGCCATGGTGATCAGGATCAGCGGCGCCCCGAACAACGCGATGCGCAGCCAGGACACGGCCGCCGCGGCGACCTCGTCACTGCCGGACAGGACACGGGCGACCGGGCCCGCGAGCAGCTGCCCGGCGCCGAGCACGACCAGGCCGACGAGGATCGCCAGCCAGGTCGCCTGGACGCCTTCGCTGACCGCCTCCGCGCGGCGGCCGGCGCCGTGCAGGCGGGCGGTGCGGGAAGTGGTGCCGTAGGACAGGAACGTCAGCTGGGTCGAGACCTGGGCCAGCACGACCCCGCCCACGGCGAGCCCGGCCAGCGGAAGGGCCCCCAGGTGCCCGACGACGGCCGTGTCGACCAGGACGTACAACGGCTCGGCCGCGAGGACCCCCAGCGCCGGGACCGCCAGGCCCAGCACGCGCCTGGCGGGCACCTTCTCCCCGGCGGTTTCCACGGTTTCGGACACGAGGGCAGGTTAACCGGGGGCACCGACAAGATCGGCCGCGCGGCCGTGGCCAGGCCGGGGGATGGTGGGTGCTGCTGGAGGGGCGGTGGCTCCCGGAGGGGGCGGTGGCTTCCGGAGGGGGCGATGGCTTCCTGGCGGGGTGCCAGCTCCCTGGGGCGGTAGCTCCCTGGGGCGGTAACTCCTGGTGGCGGCGATGGCTTCCGGGCAGGGCGGCAGCTCCCCGGGGCGGTAACTCCCGGTGGCGGCGATGGCTTCCGGGCAGGGCGGCAGCTCCCCGGGGCGGTAACTCCCGGAGGGGGCGATGGCTTCCGGGCAGGGCGGTAACTCCCGGAGCGGTAGCTCCCTCCGGAGGCGGCAGCGTTCGGCGGAGGCGGCAGTAGCTCCCGGGGGCCGCCGCTCGCGGCGGTCCGCCGCGAGCGGCGCTGGGGTCGCGGGGCCGTGGCGGGCATGGCCAGGGCTCAGGCAGGGGATTCGCCCGCCGGCCGGCTTCGCAGCACCCCCTCCCGGAAGGAAGTGGGCGGGCAGCTCCCCGGAAGGCCCACCACTCGCGGTGAAGCGCCGCTCCGCGGCGCGGGACCGCCCCATCACGCCAGACTGCCGGGCTGCCCGCCGCTTCGCGGCGCCGCGACCGCAGGGATGGCAAGCCTGGCCGAGGCTCCCGCAGCGAACCGTCCGGCTCCCCGGCAGACCCGCGTCAGCCCAGCAGCGGCGCCTCCTCCAGCGCGCGCCTCACCATGGCCAGGCCCTCCTCGGCCGTGCCGTGGATCGTGCAGCCGGCCGCCAGCCGGTGGCCTCCGCCGCCCAGGCTGCGCGCCGCCTGGGAGACGTCGATCTTGCCGATCGCCCGGAACGACACCGACCACTCCCCCGGCGCCTGCTCCTTCAGCACCACCGCGACCTCGGCCTCGCGCGTCGAGCGGATCACGTCCACCACGCCCTCGACCTCCTCCAGCCGCACCGTGGCGGCCACGTCGGCGGTCACCACGGCGTGCACGAGCCCGAAGCCCTGCGCCGACTCCGGCTCCAGCCGCGCCGACGCCAGCACGGTCGACAGCATCGGCAGCCACGCGAACGGGTGGTCGTCGATGATCTCCCGCGCGAGCCGGTCCGGGTCGACCCCCGTCTCGAGCAGCCGGGCCGCCGCGCGGTGGGTCGACGGCCGCGCCCGCCGGAAGCCACCGGTGTCGGTGACCAGCCCCGCGTACAGGCAGCGCGCGATCGGCTCGTCCAGCGCCACCCCCAGCTCGTCCAGCAACGCCAGCACCAGCACCGCGGTCGCCTCGGCGGTGTCGTCGACCAGGTGCACCGAGCCGTACCGCAGGTTCGACGCGTGGTGGTCGACCACGAGCACCTCGCCCCCGGCCGCACGCGTCGCGTCCACCCGGTCGGCCAGCGACCCCAGCCGCGCGGGGCTCGGCGTGTCCAGGCAGATCAGCAACCCCGCCGACGGCGGCACCTCCTCGGCGGGCACGAACAGGTTGTCGGCGTCCAGGCCGCGCAGGCTTTCCGGCACCTCGGCGGGCTCGGCGAAGGACACGCGCACGGTCGCGCCCCGCTGGTAGAGCGCGCGGCCGAGGGCCAGCGCGCTGCCGAGCGCGTCGGCGTCCGGGCGGACGTGGGCCAGCAGGGTGACGTCGGTCGCTTCGCGCAGCAGCCCTGCGGCGCGCGGGAAGTCGAGCTGGGCGGAGGTGCTCATGCGGGCAAGCTACGCTTTTTCCCGATGTTCGACTACGGGATCCTCCTCTACCCCGGCGCCAACCGCGTCTACGCCGACGCCTCCGCCGGTCTGCTGCGCGCCGAACTGACCGTGTTCGGCGAGGCACTGCGCACGCCGCCGGCCGAGATCGGCGAGCGCCGGATCGGTGGCGTCACCTACGTCACGTTCACCACCGCGGAGCCGCTGTCCGAAGAGGACCTGCGGCTGCTGTCGAACCTCTCGTCGCTGTACGCGCTGTTCGAGTTCAGCGGCGACCTGCTGCGCCCGCTGGAGATCGCGCCGCTGGACAAGCTCGACTCCGACCTGCTGACCATCCAGAAGTACCCGGGCAAGACCAACGAGCTGTTCACCAAGCTGCTGCTCAACGTCACGCTGCTGTCCCGGTCCCGGCCCACCGAGTTCCTGGACCGGCCGCTGCACGTGGTCGACCCGTTGTGTGGCCGCGGAACCACGCTCAACCAGGCCATGATGTACGGCCTGGACGCGACCGGGCTGGACGTCGACAAGCGGGATTTCGAGGCCTACGAACGGTTCATCAAAACCTGGCTGCGGCAGAAGCGCGTCAAGCACAACGCCGACTCCGGCCCGTTGCGGCGGCACAAGCACCGCCTCGGCCAGCGCCTGGAGATCTCCTACGCGCTGGACAAGGATCGCTGGAAGGCCGGCGACGCGCGCCATGTCACGTTCTTCAACGCCGACACCCTCACCACGGACGAGCTGCTCGAGGCAGGCTCGGCGGACGTCGTGGTCGCCGACGCGCCCTACGGCGTCCAGCACGGCAGCCACCAGCCCGACGAGCTCGCGCGCAGCCCGCGGGACCTGCTGGCCGCCGCCGTGCCGGTGTGGGCGCGGGTGCTCAAGCCGGGCGGCGCGCTGGGCCTGAGCTGGAACACGCACGTCGCCAAGCGCGACGAGATCGCCGGGATCCTCGGCCGGGCCGGCCTGGAAGTCCGCTCCGGCGGGCCGTGGGAGGGGTTCGAGCACCGGGTGGACCAGGCGATCCTGCGGGACCTGATCGTCGCGCGCAAACCCGCCTGACCCCGGCGCGGAAAAGCGGTGGCGCCCCGCTCCCGTCCCGTGTAGAAGTCACACACAACGGGGACATGGGAGGAATCGGACACATGCCGCTCTGGCTGATCGCGCTGGCCGGCGCGGCGCTGGTGTACTACACCGACGACTACGTCATCGCGGGGGTCCTCCCCGAGATCGCCACCGATCTGGGCGTCACGGTCGGCGCGGCCGGGCAGCTGGTGACGGTGTTCTCGGTGACCGTCGCGGTGGCGGCGCCGGTCATGGCGCTCCTCACCGCCCGCACCCGGCCCAAGGTGGTGCTCACCGGCGCGGCCGCGGTGTTCACCGCGGCCAACCTGCTCGCCGCGCTCACGCCCTCCTTCGCGGTGCTGCTGCTGGCCCGCGTCGTCGCCGCGGCGGCGGCCGGCGCGGCCACCCCGTCGTTGTTCTCGCTCGCGGCCCGGTTGTCGCCGCCGGAGAAGCTCGGCCGGTACGTGGCGGCCGTGGCCCTGGGTGTCACCGGAGCGGTGGCGATCGGTGTCCCGCTGGGCACCTGGCTCAGCGCGCTCGGCGGGTGGCGCGCGACCTTCGCCGCGCTGGCCGTGGCCGGGCTCGCCACGGTGGCCGCCTTCACCGCCACCCTGCCTTCGGACACCGCGGCAGGCCCGGCGATGGCCTGGCGGGACCGGATCCGCGGTCTCGGCGCGCCACCGGTGTCCCTGGGACTGGCCGCGAACGTCGTGCTGATGTTCGGGTCGATGATGCTGCTCACCTACCTGGCGCCGTTCACCGCCGGCCTATCCGATGTGGACATAGCGTCCCGCGGCGCGTTGTTCGCGGTGTCCGGCGCCGCCGGAATGGCCGGCATCTGGGCGGGCGGACGCGCCACCGACCGGTGGGGCCCCGACCGCACGCTGGCGATCGGCGTCGGGGTGTTCATCGCGGTGATGGTCGTCTTCGGGGTGCTGTGGTCGCTCCGCCCGGTGCCGGTGTGGGTGCTGTGGCCCTTGGTGGCGCTGTGGGGCGGTGCGGCGTTCTGGAACTCGCCCGCGGTCCAGGCGCGGCTGCACCGGCTGGCCGGCGAGGCCTCGGCGCCGGCGCTGGCGATGAACACCTCGGGCACCTACCTCGGGGTGGCGGTCGGCGGTGCCGTCGGTGGCGGCGTGATCGGCCTCGGCGGGACCGGGGCGCTGCCCTGGTCGGCGGCGGCCGCCGGCCTGGCCGCGCTCGCGCTGTTCCGCCTCGCCGCCACCCGCGCACCGGCGACCGTCTAGCCGGGCACCACCTGCTCGGCCGGTTCGCCCGTCGCGGCCATGCCCCACAGCATTTCGGCGAGGTCGGCCGGGTCGATGCGGTCCGGGTCGAACCCGCGGCGCGCCTCCACCGAGGCGTCGAACAGCTTCTCGGCGTCGCTGCCGCGGATGAGCGATCCGATGGTGATCGCGGCGGCGGTGACGCCCGTGCCGGCGAGGTCGGCCCGCAGCGCGAACACGTAGTTGCGCAGCGCCGCCTGAGGCGTGCCCGCGCCGGCGAGCATCGGCTCCGGGGTCTTCGCCGACGAGCCGAACCCGTAGAGCAGCGCGCCCGAGCCGCGCTCCAGCATGCCCGGCAGCAGCCGCCGGGTCAGCGACAGCGGCGCCAGCACCACGCTCTCGAACCCCGACCGCAGGGTCTCGACGTCGAGGTCGCGCACCGGCTTCAGCAGCGCCAGGTCCAGCGACCCGTTGATCACCGCCACGTCCACCCGGCCGATGTCGGCCAGCAGCCGCTCGTGCGCGGCGAGGTCGGTCATGTCGGCCGGAAACGCCCGTGCCGCAACACCTTCCGCGGACAGTTCGTCCACGAAGGACGACAGCCGGTCCGCGCTGCGCGCCACGAGCGAGACCTGGTAGCCCTCCTTGCCGAACCGGCGGGCCGCGGCCAGTCCCATGCCGGGCCCGGCGCCGAAGATCGCGAGTGTCCTCATGTCGATTGCCTCCCAGATAAGTTGAGGTTCCCCTCAAGTTGTATCTCAAATTGAGGGGACCCTCAAGTTTCTTATACTGGGAAGTGTGAGCCGTCCCCTCCGCCGTGACGCCCAGCGCAACCGCGAACTGCTGGTCGCGGCCGCGCGCGAGGTGTTCGGCGAGAAGGGCCTGGACGCGCCGCTGGAGGAGATCGCGCGCCGGGCCGGGGTGTCGATCGGGACGCTCTACAACCGGTTCCCCACGCGCACAGACCTGGTCGAGGCCGCGTTCAGCGGCATGCTCGACCGCTGGGCGGGCGAAGCCGAGCAGGCGCTGGCGGCCGAGGACCCGTGGGACGGCCTGGTCCAGCTGATCGTGCGGACGTGTGAGCTGCAGTCGGTGGATCGCGGGATGACCGAGATCTGCACCAGCGACCTGCCCGGGGCGCCGGGGCTGCGGGCTGCCCGGGAGCGGGTCGGCGAGGTGTTCGAGAAGGTGCTGGAACGCGCGCACGGGGCCGGGGTGCTGCGCCCGGACTTCGGCCTGGCGGACCTGGCGTTCGCCATCGCCGCCACCACGCAGGCGGCGCCGCTCGGCGACTGGCGCCGCCACCTGACGTTCCTGCTGGACGGGATCCGGCCTCAGGACACCTGAGCGGCGGGCACCACGCCGAACTTGCGGGTCACGAAGCACCAGAACAGCGGCACGGCCTCGTCGACGGGGCGCTCGTTCGCCTCACCGTCGGCGCCCACGTGCTCGACGCGCACGCGGCCGGGTGAAACGGCGGAACGCCGCGACCACGGCCCGGACACCACGACCGCGCCCCACGGCGCCCGCGGCACCGGCCGGTCGACCACGATCAGGTCACCCAGCGAGGTCGTGCCGAGCAGGACGGTGTTCGCGGCGAGCACGCTGTCCACGACCTCGGACATGGGGCGGTAGACCGGCCGCGCGTCGGCGAGCCGGTGGAACTCCGCGGCGATCTCGGACCAGGGCCGGGAGCGGAACGGGTACAGCCATCCCATCGACCTCACGCGGACCCCCTCAGATCGCGTCGCAGCGGCAGTGCTGCGGCAATCCAAGCACCGCGGGTCAAGAGGGGCGGGACTCACTCCCAGTCGCCACCGCGGCGTAGCGGCAACCCAGACACCGCAGGCCAAGGCAGGCAGGGCTACTGCTCGTCGCCATCGCGGCCTAGCGGCAACCCGGACACCCGCAGGCCAAGGCCCGGCGGGATTACTCCTCGTCGGAGTCGTCCTCGTCGGCTTCGCGGGGCTGCTTGTACGGGTCCGGGTCGCCGGCGTGCTGCGCGGCGGCCGCGCGCCGGGCCAGTTCGGCGTCGGCCTCGCGCGCCTTCGCCAGCAGGTCCTCGATGTGCCGGGCCTCGTCCGGGATGGTGTCCGCGACAAAGGTCAGCGTCGGCGTGAACCGAACCCCCGTGCCCTGGCCGACGCGGCTGCGCAGCACGCCCCGCGCCGACTCCAGCGCGGCGGCCGCGCCCGGGAAGTCCGGCTTCGAGTCGAGGTTCTCCCCCAGCACCGTGTAGTACACGGTCGCGTCGTGCAGGTCCGCGGTGATCTTCGCGTCGGTGATCGTGACGTTCTTCAACCGCGGGTCCTTGATCTCGTGCTCGATCGCCGACGCCACGATCTGCGAGATCCGCTTGGACAGCCTGCGGGCGCGAGCCGGATCGGCCATCACGCACTCCCCTTAGTCTTCTGGCCCGAGCAGGCGGCGGTGGGTGGAGAGCAGCTCCAACTCGGGGCGCTGCGCCACCAGCCGTTCACAGCCGTCGAGCACGTCACGAACATGTTCACCGTCGGCCGCCACCACCGCCACCCCGATCAGGGCCCTGCGGTGCAGATCGAGGTGACCGGCCTCGGCGACCGACACCTCGAACCTGCGGCGCACCTCGGCGATCAGCGGCCGCACCAGCGACCGCTTCTGCTTCAGCGAATGGACGTCGCCGAACAGGACGTCGAGCTCGAGCGCACCTACGTACATCGGTTCCCTGTCCCAGGTGAGGACACGGGGCCGGTCACCAGACCGGCCCCGCGCACCACTACCCGACTCAGACGCGCGGCTTCTCGCGCTGCTCGTAGGTCTCGATGACGTCGTCGACCTTGATGTCGCTGTAGGACCCGAGCGTCAGACCGCACTCGTAGCCCTCGCGGACCTCGACCACGTCGTCCTTGAACCGCCGCAGCGAGCTGACCGGCAGGTTCTCGGCGACGACCACGTTGTCCCGCAGGAGACGCGCCTTCGCGTTGCGGCGGATCTCCCCGGACTGCACGAGGCAACCGGCGATGGTGCCGAACTTGGAGGACTTGAAGACCTCCCGGACCTCGGCGCGGCCCAGCTCGACCTCTTCGTACTCCGGCTTGAGCATGCCCTTGAGGGCCTGCTCGATCTCGTCGATCGCCTGGTAGATCACCGTGTAGTACCGGACGTCGACGCCCTCGCGGTTGGCCCGCTCGGTCGCCTTGCCCTCGGCCCGCACGTTGAAGCCCAGGACGATCGCGTCGGAGGCCGTCGCCAGGTCGATGTCGCTCTCGGTGACACCACCGACGCCGCGGTGGACCACGTTCAGCTCGACCTCGTCGCCGACGTCCAGCTGCATGAGCGACGCTTCCAGGGCCTCGACCGTACCGGAGTTGTCACCCTTGATGATCAGGTTGAGGCTGTTGGTCTCCTTCAGCGCGGAGTCCAGGTCCTCCAGGCTGACACGCTTGCGCTTCGCGGCGTTCTGCGCGTTGCGGATGCGCGCCTGGCGGCGCTCGGCGATCTGCCGGGCCACCCGGTCCTCCTCGACGACGAGGAACGTGTCGCCCGCGCCAGGCACCGACGTGAAGCCGATGACCTGGACCGGACGCGAGGGCAGCGCCTCGGTGACGTCCTCGTTGTACTCGTCGACCATCCGCCGCACGCGGCCGTACGCGTCACCGGCGACGACCGAGTCGCCGACCCGCAGGGTGCCGCGCTGGACCAGCACGGTGGCCACCGGGCCGCGGCCGCGGTCGAGGTGCGCCTCGATCGCGACACCCTGGGCCGGCATGTCCGGGTTGGCCCGGAGGTCCAGGGTGGCGTCCGCGGTCAGCAGGATCGCCTCGAGCAGCCCGTCGATGTTGATGTTCTCGCGGGCGGAGATGTCGACGAACATGGTGTCGCCGCCGTACTCCTCGGCCACGAGGTTGTACTCGGTGAGCTGCTGCCGGATCTTGTCCGGGTTCGCGCCTTCCTTGTCGATCTTGTTGACCGCGACCACGATCGGCGCCTTGGCCGCCTGGGCGTGGTTGATCGCCTCCACCGTCTGCGGCATGACGCCGTCGTCCGCGGCGACCACGATCACCGCGATGTCGGTGGAGTTCGCACCACGGGCACGCATGGCGGTGAACGCCTCGTGACCCGGGGTGTCGATGAAGGTGATCAGGCGCGGGTTGCCCTCGAGCTCGGTCTCGACCTGGTAGGCGCCGATGTGCTGGGTGATGCCGCCGGCCTCCCGCTCGTGCACCCGCGTCTTGCGGATGGTGTCGAGCAGGCGGGTCTTACCGTGGTCGACGTGACCCATGACGGTCACCACCGGCGGGCGGACCTGCAGGTCCTCCTCGCCGCCCTCGTCCTCACCGTAGGTGATGTCGAAGGTCTCCAGCAGCTCGCGGTCCTCCTCCTCGGGGGAGACGACCTGGACGTTGTAGTTCATCTCCGAGCCGAGGAGCTCCAGCACCTCGTCCGAGACGGACTGCGTCGCGGTGACCATCTCACCCAGGTGGAACAGCACCTGCACCAGCGAGGCCGGGTTCGCGTCGATCTTCTCCGCGAAGTCGGTCAGCGAGGCGCCGCGCGGCAGCCGGATGGTCTCGCCGCTGCCCTTGGGCAGCCGGATGCCACCGACCGACGGCGCCTGCATGTTCTCCATGTACTCCTGGCGCTTCTGCCGCTTCGACTTGCGGCCCTTGCGCGAGGGTCCACCCGGACGGCCGAAGGCACCGGCCGTGCCGCCGCGGCCACCGCCGCCGCCACGACCGCCGCCGCCACCGCGGAAGCCACCACCGGCGGGGGCGCCACCGCCGCCACCGGGGCGGAAACCGCCGCCACCGCCGCCGCCGGGACCACCGCGGGGAGCGCCGCCGCCACGGGGACCACCCGGTCCGCCACGGCCCGCGCCCGCGCCACCGCGGCCGCCACCGGGACCACCACGGCCCGCGCCGCCGGGACCACCGCCGGGCCGCTGCACGCGGCCGGGCATCATGCCCGGGTTCGGGCGCGGCGGCATGTTGCCCGGGTTCGGGCGCGCGCCGCCACCGGGACGCGGAGCCGGACGGTCACCGCCGCCGGACCGCTCGGCCGGGCGCTCGCCGCCCTGACCGCCGGGACGTGCCGGCGGGCGCGGCGCCGGAGCGCCCTGGCCGACACCGAACGGGTTGTTGCCGGGCCGCGGGGCGCGCGGACCGGGCTTCGGCCCGGGCTTGGGGCCCTGCGGCTTGGGCGGCACCACCGAACCGGACTGGCCGGAGCCGCCCGCGCCGGGACGCGGCGCCGGGGGCTTGGGTGCCTGGGGCTGCGCCTTCGCGGCCGGAGCCTGCTGCTGCGGAGCCGGCTGCTGGGCCGGACGCTGCTGCTGCGGGGCCGGCGCCTGGGGCGCGGGGGCCTGCGGAGCCGGCGCCTGGGGCGCCGGGGCCTGCTGCTGCGGGCTGGGGCGCGGGCCGGGCTTGGCGCCCGGGACCGGGCGCGCCTGCGGCTGCTGCTGACGCGGCGCGCCGGGCTTGGGCGCCGCGCCGTTGCCGTTCCCGGCCGGCGGTGCCGGCCGGGCGCCGCCGGACCGGCCGGCGGGCTTGCTGTCCTTGGTGACGAAGGCGTCACGCAGCCGCCGGGCAACGGGTGCCTCGACGGTCGACGACGCCGACTTCACGAACTCGCCCTGCTCCTTCAGCTTGGCGAGAACTTCCTTGCTCGTAACCCCGAGCTCCTTCGCGAGCTCGTGCACACGGGCCTTGCCTGCCACTGCTCTCCTCAACTGGTGAGGCCGGGCGGCAAAACCCGCTCGACCTCGTCCTATCGTCGCGCGTTCATGGCTTCAGCTTCACGGCTGACTCATGACGGGTCGACCTGCTTCCTTCGTTCCATCCGGACCGGGGACGCTCCCCTGTCCATGCTTCCCGGTGACCTGCCCCAGGTGCTCGCGCAGCTCCGCCGCGTCCAGCGTCCCGTGGACCCTCAGGGCCCTGGGGAACGCCCGCCGCCGCTCGGCCTTGGCCAGGCACTCCGGCCCGGGGTGCAACCAGGCACCCCGCCCCGGCAGCCGCCGACGCGTGTCGGCGACCAGCCGCCCGTCCAGCGCGACCACTCGCAGTAGTTCACCGACGGGAGCTCGCTTCTTGCACCCCACACACGTCCGCACCGGGGTGTCGCCCCGGCGCTCCGAGCGTGCGGTATCCGAGCGCGAGCTCCGCACCACCGTCGAGTTTAACTCCTGGCCCCTCACTCAGCCGAACCGGTTGTCGCTGCGGGCGTGGCGTCCTCCTCTGAGGCGGCCGCGTCGCTGCGGATGTCGATCCGCCACCCGGTGAGCCGGGCGGCCAGGCGGGCGTTCTGGCCCTCCTTGCCGATGGCCAGGGACAGCTGGAAGTCCGGCACCACGACGCGGGCCGTCTTCGCACGCTCGTCCACCACCCGTACCGAAACAACCTTGGCGGGGCTCAGCGCATTCCCGACGAAGCGAGCCGGATCCTCGGAGTAGTCGACGATGTCGATCTTCTCACCCCCGAGCTCGCTCATCACGTTGCGCACCCGCTGGCCCATCGGGCCGATGCAGGCGCCCTTCGCGTTGACGCCCGGCACGGTGGACCGGACGGCGATCTTGGTGCGGTGCCCGGACTCGCGGGCGACCGCGGCGATCTCGACGGTGCCGTCGGCGATCTCGGGGACCTCCAGCGCGAACAGCCTGCGCACCAGGTTCGGGTGGGTGCGTGACAGGGTGATCGACGGGCCGCGGGCGCTGCGCGACACGGTGACCACGTACGCCTTGATGCGCTCGCCGTGCTCGTACCGCTCGCCGGCCACCTGCTCGCCGGGGGGAATCACCCCCTCGGTGTCGCCGACCTGCACGATCACCATGCCGCGGGCGTTGGCCCGCGCGTCGCGCTGGATCACGCCGGCGACGATCTCGCCCTCGCGGGTGGAGAACTCGCCGTAGGTCTTCTCGTGCTCGGCGTCGCGCAGGCGCTGCAGGATGACCTGCCGCGCGGTGGTCGCCGCGATGCGGCCGAAGCCCTCGGGGGTGTCGTCCCACTCCTCGTCGACGTCGCCGTTCTCGTCCAGCGTGTGCGCGAGGACGCGCACGACGCCGGTCTTGCGGTCGATGTCGATGCGGGCGTGCGGCTGGTGCCCCTCGGTGTGCTTGTAGGCCGTCAGCAGCGCGGTCTCGATGGCCTCGATGACCGTTTCGAAGGGGATGTCCTTGTCCCGCTCGATCGCGCGCAGGGCCGCGATGTCCACGTTCACTTCGGATCCTCCTCCGGCTCGCCTGCGTTGTGCTCCGAGGCGTCCTGGTCGAGCAGCTTCAGCTCCTCGGTCGGTGGTTGCCTGAACTCGATCTCGATCACGGCCTTGGCCACGTCGGCGTAGGGCACGTCCCGGATCGCACCGGCCACCAGCACCCGCACCGAGTCCTCGCCCGCGTGCCCCACGCGACCCACGTACTCGGCGCCCTCCCGCGGCGTGATCCGCACCAGGCGGAACCGCGAACGGCGCCAGTGGCGGGGGCGGGTCAGCGGGCGGTCGACGCCGGGCGAGGTCACTTCGAGCGTGTAGGCGCCCGCGATCAGCTGCTCGTTCTCGTCCAGCGCGGCCGAGACGGCTCGGCTGACGTCGGCGACCTCGTCGAGTCCCACGCCGTCGTCGGAATCGACGACGACCTTGACGAGCTTGCGGCGGCCCGCCTGCTGGACGTCGAGCGCGTCGAGGTCGAAACCCGCGCCGGACACGGCTTCGGCCACGATCGGCTCGAGCCGGGCGGCGAGTTCTCCAGGCACCTTGGCGCTCTCCTGTTTGGTGTGCTGTCGGTCGGTGAGGGACAAGCTTATCTTGTTGGCCCCGGTCACCGCCCGTGGTCACCGGTCCCCTGGCAGGATGGGCGCACGTGAGACCCCGTACCCGTCGTGACGTCCTGCGGGCGAGCGCCCTGGCGGCACTGGCCGCGCCCCTCGCCGCGTGCGCAACCGGCTACTCCGACGAACCGGATCCGCTGGCCCTGCTGGCCGAGCAGGCCCGCGCCGACGCCGCCGCGGCCGACGCCGTGGCCGCGTCCTCGTCCGCCGACGCGGACGTGGCGCGCCAGTACGCGGCGGCCCGCACCGCGCACGCGCGGGCCCTGCAGTCCGAAGTGGACCGGCTCAACCGGCCGAAGTCACAGCCGGCCGTGGTCGTGCCGTCCGAGCAGGGCATGGCGGGGCTGAAGCAGCGGCTGGCCACCGCCCGGCAGCAGGCCGAGGGCCTGGTCGGGGGGCTGCCGCGGTACCGGGCCGGGCTGGTGGCCGCCGTCGCGGGCGGTTGCGCCGGGCTGCAGCAGGTCGGCACCAAGCTGGGGCCGGGCGCCGAGCCGGGTCAGGTGACCGCGACGGCGTCGGCGATCCCGCCGGAGTCGGTCGGGCCGGTGCAGCAGGCCCTGTCGGCCGAGCACGCGGCGCTGTGGGTCTACGGGCTGGTCAGCGCGTTCCTGCCGGGCAACTACACCGCGGGGGTCGCCGACGGCACCGCCGAGCACCAGGACCGCCGCGACGCGTGCGTGCGGATGCTGACCGCCGCCGGCGTGGAGCCGGGCGTGGCCGAGCCCGCCTACGTCCCGCCGCGGCCGGTCACCGACGCGACGTCGGCGAAGAGCGTGGTCGCCACCGCCGAGGCCGACGCCGCCACGGCCTGGCGGGGCGTGCTGGAGCAGACCGACGACGCGGCGCTGCGGGGCGTGGCGCTCAAGGCGCTGCTCGCCTCGGCCAGGCGCGGCACACGCTGGCGCGAGGCGGCGGGCGAGCAGCCGACCGCGATCGTGCTGCCCGGCTCGGCCGCCCAAAGCTGACTGGGGGCGCGCGACGGCGCGTGACGACATAACCTTCCCCGGACACGTTCGACGCCCGAGGACGCCCCTTGCTGACCCTGACCCGCACCCTGGCCGGCCTGTCCGGGGACGGCGCCGCCCGCCTGCGCGGCCTGCTGCTGCGCCAGCTGATCCGGATGCCGCACGGGCGGCCCGGCGAGTTCGTCGTGCTGCACCTGTTCCTGGTCCCGCCCGAGCCCGGCGGCAGCCGCTACGCGCTGTACGAGGTCGCGCAGCCGCTCGTCGACGAGCCGTTGCCGCAGGTGCAGGGCCGGGCGCTGAGCGAGCTGCAGTCCGCCCACGGCGATCCGCGCCTGGTGCCCGGCGCCGACCAGGGCTGGCGGGAGGCCGACCCCGGCCGCCGCGGCGTCTACCTCGGCACCGGCGCCCGGTTCACCGGCTCGCGGCCCGGCATCACCGGCACGACGATCGCCCGGCTGGTCGACCACACCGCGGTGATGTTCGTCCTGGACGAGGGGCACCAGCCGGTGTTCCTGCAGAGCTCGAAGGAGCTGGTCGTCGCGGGCGAGCGGCTCCCGCCGTCACCGGACATCCCCGCGCTGGGCAAGCCGCCGTTCCTGCTGATCGACTCGCTGGTCGCCTACCTGCGCAACGCCGGCTAGGCGCCCAGGATGCGGTGCACGGTCGAGGCCGGCACGTCCAGGACTCCGGCGATCCTGGCGGGGCCGGGCCGGCGGTCCTGCCGCACCCGCAGGACCTTGCGCTCCACCTCCGCAGACTTTCGGGTCGGTGAGGTGCGGGCGACTCGGACGGTCGGCCGGCCCGGCCTCGCCCTCCTCCCGGAACCGGCGCAGCCACTTGTGCCCCGTCCATGATCCCTACAGCTAGGCGCCCGGCGCGAGGTCCAGCGCCTCCTTGCTGATGCGCTGCAGCGTGGCCTCGTCGGCGTGGCCGTCGAAGAAGGCGGACAGCACGATGGTCACCGCGGCGCCGGTGACGCGGGACAGGTAGTCGCCGTCGGCGAGTTTCGGCGCGCCGGGGATCTTCGCCGTGCCGTCGCGCACCAGGTCGTTCACGTTGCCGGTGCCGTCGGTATCGGCGAGCTTCTTCAGCTGCTGCGCGTCCTCCGGGGTGGACATGGTGACCACCGCGACCGACACCAGCGCCCGGGTGGCCCCGCTGCTGGTCGTGTAGAGGGCGCGGGACAGCCGCTGGCACGGGTGCTGCGTGAAGAACTGCTTCACCTGCGAGTAGGAGTTCGCGGCGCAGTCGGTCGCGGCCACCGGGCCGTCGCTGACCACGAACTGGAACTCCTTGGCGGGCGACTGGGCCGCCGGCGGGGTCTCCTCCGCGGAGCCGCCGCGGAGGAGCCACCACACGAGTCCCGCCACGACCGCCACCGCGACCAGTCCGGCTGCCTTGAGCAGCGGGCCGCCCGCGCGCCGGGACGGCGGCCCGGCGGGGATCCGGGGCAGCGGCGCGGTGTCGCCGCGGCCGGGGATGAACTGCGCACCAACCACGGGGGGACACCGTAGCTCACTCGTCAGGGTGACTCACCGCAACGCGTCCACAACCCGTTCGACGTCGTCTTCGGTGTTGTACAGGTGGAAGCCGACGCGCGCCCGGCCCGCGCGGACGCTGGCCGTCACCCCGGCACGGGCGAGGGCCGCCGGATCGGCGTCCAGCGCCACGATCGCGCTGCCCCGTTCCGGCAGGCCGAGCCTGGTCAGCAGGGTGTCGGCCAGTTTGACGTCGTGCGCGCGGACCGCGGTCAGGTCCAGCGAAGCCAGGTACGGCAACGCCACCGCCGCGCCGGCGTGCGCGAACCACACCGGCGACACGTCGAACCGGCGCGGCCCCTCGGCCAGGCGCAGCGGCATGCCGTAGGTGGCCTGCCACGGGTCCTCGCCCGCGTACCAGTTCGCGGCGACGGGCACGGTGCGCTCCGCGGCGCGCGGGTGCACCGCGAGCCAGGCGCAGCCGCGCGGGGACATCAGCCACTTGTAGCCCGCGGCCACCACCCAGTCGGCCCACTCCAGGTCCAGCGGCAGCCAGCCGGCGGCCTGGGTCGCGTCGAGGGCGACGGGGACCCCCGCGGCTTCGGACTCCGCACGCAGCGCGTCCAGGTCCACCAGCGCGCCGTCCCGGGACTGCGCGACGCTCACCACAACCAGGTCGTGGCCGCGGACGGCGCCGGGCAGCTCGGCGACCGGGACCTCGGTGACGCGCGCGCCGCGGGCGGCGAACGGGAACGTCGCGCTGGTGAACTCCCCCTCCGCGGTCAGCACGCGGGCGCCCTCGGGCAGCCCGGCCGCGACGCTCGCGAGCAGCTGCGACACGGCGGCGCCGATGGCGATCCGGTCCGCGGGCACGCCGACGAGCCGCGCGAAGGACTCCCGGGCCCGCGCGACGAGCGGGTCGAAGTCGCCGGGCTGGTGGGCCCCGGCGCGCCAGGCCTCGACGGACGCCGCCACCGCGTCGGCCACCGCCGCGGGCGGGATCCCGATGCTCGGGGTGTTGAGGTATCCGGCGGGGACGTCGAACTCGGCTCCGAAGGCTGTGCGCATGCCCGGACGCTAACCGACCTCCGCTGGGCGGTCACCGCGTTTTCGGCGAGACCGGCCACCATGGCCGCGGGTGCCGCGAGCCCCGCTCCCGCCCGACGACGCCGACGTCCCGCGCCCGGTCCCGCAGCTCCGCCGCGGCGCCGAGCGAACGTCGCGCAGGGCGCGCTCGTGGCGCCGAGCAGGTCGTGCGCCTCGGAGGGCAGGTCCGGGCCGCCGTCGGTCGAGGGCCGGTTCGTCCGGGTCGCGTGCGCGGATGTCGGCCTCGCGGCGCCGCCCGCGACCAGCCACCTGGAACCGGGCACCCTCGACGTCGCCGCCGAGGCCCCGCTCCTCGTGGAGCAGGTCGAACTGCTGCTCGGCGGACGGTGACCCGGACGGGTGGTCACAGTGTTTTCACAGCGGGCGCGGGAAAACTGCGAACGTGACCAGGTTGCTGCCCAGCCCCGTGAGCACCCCGTTCACGTTCTGGTACCTGGTGGTGCTGCTGGCCACCACCGCGCTGCAGCACCTGCTCGGCGAGACGGTCTCGGCGCGCCTGCTGGAGCTGGCCAGCACCGACGCGCACAACCTGTGGCACCGGCCGGTGATGAGCCTGGTCAGCAGCGCGCTGTGGCTCGGCGACGACGGCTGGCTCGTGTACGTGATCATCTTCACGTTCGCCGTCGCCCCGCTGGAGCGCCGGATCGGCGCGGGGTGGACGTGCGCGGTCTTCGCGAGCGGGCACGTGCTCGCGACGCTGGCGACCGAGCTGCCGGTGATGTGGGCGCTGGCCGAGGGGTTGCTGCCCGCCACCGACGGCCGGTGGCTCGACATCGGGGTCAGCTACGGGTTCTTCGCCACCGCCGGCGCGCTCGTGCCGGTGCTGGCGCGGCGGTTCCGGATGTGGGCGGTCCCCGCGATCGAAGCCGGGGTCGTCGTGATCTACCTCATAGACGGGCCGGGGACGCTGGGCGGGATCGTCACGTTCGCCGGGCACCTGATCGCCTTGCACATCGGGATGCTGGGCTGGTGGCGGTGGCTGGGGCGGCGCGGGGTCACCGCCACGCTCCCCGCGCCCGCCGACCCCGGCGACCGCGCGCGGCCCTTGGCTGGATCGGCGGCGCGGTGAACGATGGGGGCCATGCACTGGCTCGAACTGGAGGGCGCGGTCAACGCGCGCGACGTCGGGGGGCTGCCCACCGAGGACGGCGGCGCGGTCGCGAAGCGGCGGCTGCTGCGGTCGGACAACCTGCAGGGGCTCACGCCGCGCGACATCAAGGTCCTGGTCGAGGACTTCGGCCTGACGACGGTGGTCGACCTGCGCGGCACCCCCGAGGTGACCAAGGAGGGCCCGGGGCCGCTGACGAACGTCGAGTCGGTGCGGCACCACCACTACTCGGTCCTGCCCGAGAGCGGCGGCACCACCGACGCGACGGCCGACGACATCAGTGACGCCCTGTACCTGAAGCGGCGGCAGCGGACGATCGAGCGGTTCCCCGACGACGTGATGACCGCGCTGTACCTGGGTTACCTGGAGGACCGGCCGGAGAGCATCGTCGGCGCGCTGCGCACGATCGCCGACGCGCCGGGCGCGGCGCTGGTGCACTGTGCGGCGGGCAAGGACCGGACCGGCGTGGTGACCGCGTTCGCGCTGACGGTCGCCGGCGTGCGGCGGGACGCGGTGGTCGCCGACTACGCCGCCAGCGGCGAGCGGATCCGCGCGATCCTGGACCGGCTGCGCGCCTCCCCCACCTACGCGCCGGACCTGGACAAGCGCCCGGACGACGACGACCACCGCCCCAAGCCGGAGACGATGTCGCTGTTCCTCGGCGAGGTCGACCGGCGTTACGGAGGCGCGGTGAGGTGGCTGGACGCGCACGGCTTCGACGCGGCCGACGTCGCCGAGCTGCGCGGCAAGCTGCTCGGCTGAGGGCTAGGGCGCCGTCGACCCGCCGAGCGGCATCGGGTCCAGCCCGAGCTTGCGGTGGTCCCACGAGCGCACCCGCACCGGGTCGACCCGCACCACCACCCGCTTGTTCAGCATCATCTCCACCGCGGGCCGCAGCTCCGCCGAGTACGGCCCGTAGTAGCGCTCGAACACGTTGACCCCGACGGCCCAGATCTCGTCCGGGTCCTCGCTGATCACGCCGCGCCCCTCGATCGACACGCCACGCAGCGCGTCGTAGGTCAGGCCGTCCTCCACCAGCACCGTGATGCGCGGGTCGCGGCGCAGGTTGACCGCCTTCTGCGACTTGGCCTTCGTCTCCAGCCAGATCGTCCCGTCCAGCACGGCGAACCACATCGCGACCAGGTGCGGTGTGCCGTCCGCGCCCAGGGTCGCGATCGTCGCCGTCCGGCTCGCCGCCACGAACTCCGCGATCTCCGCCTCGGTCATGCGGATCTCCGCCCGCTGGTTCACTCCCACAGCGCACTCCGGTTCAGCAGGGTCAGGATCCGCGCGGCCGGATCGGGATCGTCCGGCCGCAGCACCAGGTCCGGTGAGACCGGCGCCTCGTAGGGGTCGTCGACGCCGGTGAAGCCGCGGATCTCCCCCGCCCGCGCCTTCGCGTACATCCCCTTCGGGTCCCGCGCCTCGCACACCTCCAGCGGCGTGTCCACGAACACCTCCAGGAACGGCAGCCCGGCCCGCTCGTGCACCTCCCGCACGCGGTCCCGGTCCGCCCGGTAGGGGCTGATCAGCGACGCCACCGCCACCACACCGGCATCGGCGAACAGGCGCGCCACCTCCCCGACGCGCCGCACGTTCTCGGCCCGGTCCTCGGCGCTGAACCCGAGGTCGGCGTTGAGCCCGTGCCGCAGGTTGTCGCCGTCCAGCAGGTACGCCGGACGCCCCGCCGCGACCAGCCGCCGCTCCAGCTCGACCGCGATGGTCGACTTCCCCGACGCCGACAGCCCGGTCAGCCACACCGTCAGCCCGCGCGTGGCGCGTTCCTCCCTGCCCACCGCGGCCGCGTGCCACACCACGCGCGACGCGGGCAGCGCGGGACCGGTGATCATGCCGGCCGCGACGGTGTTCCCGGTGGTGTCGTCGACCAGGATGAAGCTGCCAGTGGCCCGGTTGCGCCGGTACGGGTCGAACAGCAACGGCTTGCGGGTGCGCAGCTGCACCCGCCCGATCTCGTTGAGCGCAAGCGCTTTCGCGGTCTCGTCGCGATGCAGTGTGTCCACGTCGAGGCGGTAGTCCAGCTTCTGCACCGCCGCCGTCGTCTCCGCCGTGGTGTGCCGGATCGTGTACGTCGCGCCGGGCGTCAGCGAACCGGCCTCGGCGAGCCAGCACACCATCGCGTCCAGATCCTGCCCGGTGTGCGGCCGGTTCGCCGGGCGGCAGATCAGGTCGCCGCGGCCGACGTCCAGCTCCCCGGTCAGCTGCATCGTCACGGCCTGCGGCGGGAACGCCTCGGTGACCGGCATCCCGCCCGGCCCCCAGATCGCCGCCACCCGGCTGGACAACCCGGACGGCAGCACGACCACCTCGTCGCCTGGCTTGAACACCCCGCCCGCCACGGTTCCCGCGTAGCCGCGGAAGTCCCGGCCGCCCTGGCGGATCACGTACTGCACGGGCAGCCGCGCGTCGATCAGGTTGCGGTCGGAGGCGACGTGCACCTCCTCCAGGTGGTGCAGCAGCGACGTGCCCTCGTACCACGGCATGCTCGCCGAGCGGTGCACCACGTTGTCGCCGTGCAACGCGGACACCGGGATGAACGACAGGTCGGTCACGTCCAGCTTCATCGCGAACCGGCGGAAGTCCTCGCGGATCTCGTCGAACCGCTCCCGCGACCAGCCCACCAGGTCCATCTTGTTCACGCACAGCACCAGGTGCGGGATTCCCAGCAGGGAAGCCAGGAACGCGTGCCGCCGGGACTGCTGCAGCACACCCTTGCGCGCGTCCACCAGGACGAGCGCGAGGTCCGCTGTGGACGCTCCGGTGGCCATGTTGCGCGTGTACTGGATGTGGCCCGGTGTGTCGGCGATGACGAACTTCCGCCGCGGTGTGGCGAAGTAGCGGTAGGCCACGTCGATCGTGATGCCCTGCTGGCGTTCGGCGCGCAGGCCGTCGGTGAGCAGCGCGAGGTTCGGGTAGTCCTCACCGCGCTGCCTGCTCGCCCGCTCCACCGCGGCCAGCTGGTCGGTGAACAGGGACTTGGAGTCGAACAGCAGCCGCCCGATGAGCGTGGACTTGCCGTCGTCCACGCTGCCGGCCGTGGCCAGGCGCAGGAGCTGGGGCATCAGAAGTAGCCCTCCTTCTTGCGGTCCTCCATGCCTGCCTCGGAGATCCGGTCGTCCGCGCGAGTCGCGCCGCGCTCGGTGACGCGGGTCGCGGCGACTTCGGCGACCACCTCGTCGGCCGTGCTTGCGGTGCTGTTCACGCAGCCGGTGCAGGTGGCGTCCCCGACGGTGCGGAACCGCACGGTCGCCTCGTACGGCTCCTCGCCGTCGAGCAGCCGCAGGAACCTGGTGTGCGCCAGCAACATCCCGTCCCGCTGCACCACCGGGCGGCGGTGCGCGTAGTAGATCGGCGGCAGCTCGATGCGCTCGGCCGCGATGTAGGACCAGATGTCCAGCTCGGTCCAGTTGGACAGCGGGAACACGCGGATGTGCTCGCCGCGCCGGTGCCGCCCGTTGTAGAGGTTCCACAACTCCGGCCGCTGGTTGCGGGGATCCCACTGGCCGAACTCGTCGCGGAAGCTGAAGACGCGTTCCTTGGCGCGCGCCTTTTCCTCGTCGCGGCGGGCGCCGCCGAACACCGCGTCGAACCCGCCCTCGCGGATCGCCCGCAGCAGCGTGACGGTCTGCAACCGGTTGCGGGAGGCGCGCGGGCCGGTGTCCTCAGTGACGCGGCCGGCGTCGATGTCGTCCTGCACGCGGGCGACGTGCAGCCGCAGGCCCATCCGGTCCACCACCCGGTCCCGGAACTCGATCACCTCGTCGAAGTTGTGGCCGGTGTCGACGTGCAGCACGCCGAACGGCAGCGGCGCGGGCCAGAACGCCTTGGCGGCCAGCGCGAGCATGACCACCGAGTCCTTGCCGCCGGAGAAGAGCAGCACCGGGTGCTCGAAGGTGGCCGCCACCTCGCGGAAGATGTGCACCGACTCCGCCTCGAGCAGGTCGAGGTGGGACAGCTCGTAGACCGTGGTCACCCGGAAAAATTAGAACACGTTCTTGCCAGCGGTCAACCGGGCGAGCATGCTGGGCGCATGGACCTTGCCGCGATCGAGGCGATCCGCCGGACCAAGCACGCGTACCTGCGCTGCGTCGACCTGAAGCGCTGGGACGAGATCGGCGGGACCTTCACCGAAGACGCCACCGCCGACTACGGCACCCCCACCTACGGCGACCCGATCCGCCTGTCCGGCCGCGACGCGATCGTGGGCTTCCTGCGCGAGCGCCTTGTGCCCGAGATCATCACGGTGCACCTGGCCACGCAGCCGGAGATCGACGTCGACGGCGACACCGCCACCGGCACCTGGGCGTTCCAGGACCAGGTGATCGCCACCCAGCACAACGTCGCGATCATCGGCGCCGCCTTCTACGAGGACCGCTACCGGCGCGAGGCCGACGGCGTCTGGCGGATCTCGCACACCGGGTACGTCCGCACCTACGAGGCGATGCTGTCGCTGGCGGACCTGAAGAGCTTCCAGCTCACCGCGAACCGGTGGGCCGTCCCATCCGCTTAGAACACGTTCCAGGAGCCGCCGGTGCTCACGCAGCCGTTCGCCGAAGCCCTCGCCGAGGCCGAGAAGATCATCCGCGAAGCCCCGCACATCGCGGGTGAACAAGATCTGGTCGAGGGTCTGGACTACCTGGCCGGCAGCATCCGCGCCTCGCTGCAGATGGCCTGGGCGTACGAGAAGGACTTCCCGTTCTTCGTCCGCTCCACCGGCCCGTACACGAAGATGGGCCTGGACAACCCGGACACCCTGTACTTCCACTCCTACCTGCGCGACGACGCCGAGTACGTGGTCACCGGGCAGCGCGGTACCACCGCCGACCTGAGTTTCCAGGTGCTGAACGGCAACTACTCCCCCGTCGAGGTGCCGGACAGCCTCACCGCGTTCGACGACCGCGCCTTCGACATCGACGACGACGGCCGGTTCGAGATCCGGTTCGGCCCCGGGCTGAGCGGCCGCAACCGCTTTCCGCTCGGGCCGGGCTCGGCGATGCTGATCGTGCGTGAGGTGTTCAGCGACTGGGCCGCCGAGCGGCCGGGGATGGTGCGCATCCACCGCGTCGGCGCCGAAGGGCAGGCTCCGCCGCCGCTGTCGCGGGACACGCTCGTCAAGCGGTACGGCGTCGCGGGCAAGATCCTGCTGTCCCGGCTGAACACCTTCCTGGCCTTCCCGAAGTGGTTCTACCTCGACCTGCCGGTCAACACGATGACCGAGCCGCGCGCCACGCCGGGCGGGCTGAGCACGCAGTTCTCCTCGGTCGGGCACTACGACCTCGACGACGACCAGGCGATGGTGGTGACCGTGCCGCGCTGCGCGGACGCGCCGTACCAGGGCATCCAGCTGGGCAGCATGTGGTACGTCTCGCTGGACTACGCCAACCACCAGACGAGCCTGACCGCGGACCAGGCGCGGGTGGACCCGGACGGGAAGATGCGGTTTGTCATCAGCGAGCGCGATCCCGGCGTGGCGAACTGGCTGGAGCGCACCGGTCACCGGCGGGGGTACGTGCAGATCCGGTGGCAGCGGCTGTCGCGCGACCTGAAACCGGACGACGGGCCGGAGGTCGAGATCGTGCCGGTGGCCGAGCTGCCGGACCGGCTGGCCTACTACGAGCAGGCGACGGTGACCCCCGCGGAGTGGTCCGCCCGGATCGCGGCCCGGCAGGCCGCCACGGCCGCGAGGATGCTGGGCTGATGTTGTTGCGCGACAAGGTGGTCGTGGTGTCCGGGGTCGGGCCGGGGCTGGGCCGGTCGATCGCGGTGGAGAGCGCGAAGGCAGGCGCGGACGTGGTGCTCGCGGCGCGCACCGAGTCCCGGCTGGCGGAGGTCGCCAAGGAGATCGACGAGCTGGGCCGCCGCACGATCTCGGTGCCGACGGACATCACCAGCGAGAGCGACGCCCAGCGGCTCGTCGAGGCCACTGTGGACACTTTCGGCCGGGTGGACGCGCTGGTGCACAACGCGTTCGCGATCCCGCCGATGACGAACCTGGCCGACGTGGACCTGGACGGGGTGCGCGCGGGGTTCGAGGCGAGCTCGATCGCGGCGCTGCGGCTGACCCGGCTGTTCCTGCCCGCGCTGGAGTCCGCGGGCGGCTCGGTGGTGGTGATCAACTCGGCGGTGCTGCGGCACTCGCGGCAGCCGTACGGGCCGTACAAGATGGCGAAGGCGAGCCTGCTCGCGCTCGCGCAGAGCCTGGCGACCGAGCTGGGACCGCGCGGCATCCGGGTCAACTCGGTGGCGCCCGGCTACATCTGGGCGGACTCGCTGAAGTGGTACTTCGGCTACCTCGCCGAGAAGCGCGGGATCACGCGCGACGAGGTGTACGCCGAAACCGCCTCGACCATCGACCTGCGCCGGCTGCCCGAACCCGACGAGATCGCCGACGCCGTCATCTTCCTTGCCTCGCCGATGGCGCGGGCGATCACCGGGCAGTGCCTGGACGTCAACTGCGGCGAATACCACCACTGAGGAGGCTCCGGCGATGAGCATCGGACGCGACAGCGTCGGCACGGTCGACGACCTGCACGCCTCCGCGACCCGGTTCTGCGGATTGAGCGACTTCGGCGGCGACGAGTACCACGAGGGCCTGGCCGTGCTGCTGGAGTCCTACGCGCGGGACGCCGGGCTGACCCCGTTCGGGAACAAGATCAAGCGCGCGTTCCTGCGGCAGGCGCTGGTGGCCCGGCTGCTCAGCGAGGAGGCGTGGAAGCGCTTTCCGGAGTACGCCGAGGTGCGCCTCGAGCGGCCGATCTTCGTCACCGGGCTGCCCCGCACCGGGACCACGGCCCTGCATCGGCTGCTCACCGCCGATCCGGCGCACCAGGGGCTGGAGGTGTGGCTGGCCGAGGTGCCGCAGCCGCGGCCGCCGCGGGAGATGTGGGCGGCGAACCCGGTGTTCCAGGGCATCCAGGCCGGGTACGAGAAGCACCACGTCGAGCACCCGGAGTTCCTCGGGGTGCACCACAGCTCCGCCGAGCAGGTCGAGGAGTGCTGGCAGCTGCTGCGGCAGTCGGCGAAGTCGGTGTCGTACGAGTGCCTGGCCCACGTGCCGACGTACTCGGAGTGGCTGGCGGCGCAGGACTGGACCGACGCGTACGCGCGGCACCGGCGCAACCTGCAGCTGATCGGGCTGCCGGACCGGGACAAGCGGTGGGTGCTGAAGAACCCGTCCCACCTGTTCGCGCTGGACGCGCTGCTCGCGGTCTACCCGGACGCGCTGGTGATCCAGACGCACCGCGCGCCGGAGACGATCATCGCGTCGGTGTGCAGCCTGAACCAGCAGGCGTCGGCGGGCTGGTCGACGGTCTTCCAGGGCCCGGTGGTCGGCCGGTCGCAGCTGGAGCTGTGGTCCCGCGGGGCGGCGACGTTCAAGCGGGAACGGGCCAAGCACGACCCGGCGCAGTTCTACGACGTCGACTACGCCGACTTCGTGGCCGACCCGCTGGCGGTGGTCGCGTCGGTCTACGAGCACTTCGGGTTGCCCTTCACGACCGCCGCGGAGTCGGCGATGCGGGCGGTGTACGAGGAGAGCACCACCGGCGCCGGCCGCCCCTCGCACCGCTACACGCTGGAGGAGTTCGGCCTGACGGCGGAGGAGGTGCGGGAGCGCTTCGCCTGAGGCTGCTGCCGCCGTCACGGCGTCAGGCGGGACAGGTGGTGATCCACGAGCGAGATCACCTCCGCCGGCGTCCGGTGCCCCAGCAGGACCGCGTCGCCGAGACCGGCGACGAGGGCCAGCAGCAGGTCGGCTTCCCGGATCGGGTCCAGGTCCGCGTGCAGGTCGCCGTCGGCCTGGCCGGCGGTGATCATGGTGGCGACGGCGTCGCGGAGTTGCGCGTGGCCGAGGCGGAACCGCTCGGCGATCTCCGGGTCCTTCAGCGCCTGATCGGTGAGCCGGGACGCAGCGAGCAGACCGCGCCTATCCGCGACGCCGACGACCAGGCCGCGGGGCTCGGCACCGTGCTCGCCACGCTGGGCCCCCCGACGTCCACCTCGTCGGCTACTCCTTCGGCGGGTGGCTCGCAGCCAACTTGGCCGTGCGCGCACCGGACCGGCTCGCCTCGCTGCCCCGATCGACCCGGTGCGGACCTTCACCCCGTTCCCGGTCCCCCTGCGCGTGCGCACCGCCCTCACGCTCGTCCCCGCCTTCCTGGCCTGGATCTCCGGCGGCGCCGAAGTGGCCGAGGACGACCCGGTGACCACGGTGATCGATGAGGGCATGCGGACCTACCGGATCACGCTGCCCACGCCGGCGCTGTTCACCGACGCGCGACTGCGCGGCCTGACCGTCCCCGTCCTCGCACTCATCGCGGCCCGCAGCGTCATCCACGACGGCCGGCGCGCGGCCACCCGCGCCCGGGAGCTGCTGCCGGACGCCCGGGTCGAGCTGTGGCCGCGGGCGATCGCGGGCGAGTCGGCTGACGAGGTCAACGCCCGGGTGCTGGAGTTCCTCGCCGAGCTCGAGCAACGACGTGAGTCACCCGAGCGCTTCGCCTGATCTAGCGAACGCTGTCGAACCGTTCCGTGCCGACCACGCCCAGCAGCTGCAGCTTCTCCGCCGCCTCGGTGCGTGGCGGCGCCGTCAGCACCAGCAGCATCTGCGACTGGTCCTCGGTGAACAGCACCTGGCAGTCCACCTCGATGTCGCCCAGCTGGGGGTGCACGAGCACCTTGTGGTCCACGAACCGCTTGGCCACCTCGTGCCGTTCCCACAGCTCCGCGAACTCCGGGCTGGCCTTCGTCAGCACCCGCACCAGCTCGCCTGCCCGGGACTGCGGCCCCATCGACCCGAGCGCCGCCCGCAGGCCCGCCACGAGGGCCCGGCCTTGGCGCCCCCGGTCGTGCTCCGGGTAGATCCGGCGCTCCGCGGGGTCGGTGAACCAGCGGTAGATCTCGCTGCGCGCCCAGCCCGTCAGGTGCGACCGGTCGCCGTAGAGGGCGTCGGCCATGCTGTTCTGCACCAGCACCTCGCCGAGGTTCGACAGGATCAGCGCGGGCGTGTCCGACAGCCGGTCCAGCACGCGCTGCAGCGCGGGCGCCACGTGCGCTGCCGCCACCACCGGTGTGGGTGCGTTGCGGCCGGCGATGCGGAACAGGTAGTCGCGCTCGGTGGCGGTCAGACGCAGCGCGCGGGCGAGCGCGGCCAGCATCTGCTCGCTCGGCTGCGGGCCACGCTGCTGCTCCAGCCGCGTGTAGTAGTCGGTCGACATCGCCGCCAGGGCCGCGACCTCCTCCCGCCGCAGACCCGCCGCCCGGCGACGCGGCCCGGCGGGCAGCCCGACGTCCTCCGGCCGCAGCTGTTCCCGGCGGCTGCGCAGGAACGCCGCCAGCTCTTCACGCTCCATACCCCCAGTATCCGCCCCCGGGCCGGGCGAACCAGGGACCGCCGATCCCCCGATGAGCGATCTCTTCACCGCCCTGTCGCGCCCGGCCAGACTCGGGAACATGAACATCAGCGGAAACACCATCTTCATCCCGGGTTCCACCAGCGGCATCGGCCTCACCCTCGCGCGGCGGCTGCGGGCCAAGGGCAACACCGTCATCGTCGGCGGCCGCCGCACCGAACTGCTCGACTCGCTCGCCGCCGAGGGGTTCGACACCGTGCGCATCGACACCGCCGACGCCGGCAGCATCCGCGCCGCGGCCGACGAGGTCATCGGCAAGCACCCCGACCTCAACGTGATCATCGCGATGTCCGGCATCATGCGCGTCGAGGACTGGCACCGCCCGGAGGGCTTCCTGGCCTCGGCCGAGGAGACCGTGACGACGAACGTGCTCGGCCCGATCCGGCTCATCGCCGCATTCGTCGAACACCTCCAGAGCAAGCCTGACGCGACCATCGTGACCGTGTCCTCGGGCCTGGCGTTCGCCCCGCTCAAGGCCACGCCGAGCTACAACGCGAGCAAGGCCGCCATCCACATGCTCAGCGAGTCGCTGCGGCTGCAGCTCGCGGACACCTCCGTCAAGGTCGTCGAGCTGGAGCCGCCGTCGGTGCGGACCGCCCTGCTGCCCGGCCAGGAGGAGAGCGAGTTCGCCATGCCGCTCGACGACTTCGCCGACGAGGTGGTCAAGCTGTTCGAGACGCAGCCGGACGCCAAGGAGATCCAGGTGGAGAACGTGAAGTTCCTCCGCTACGGCGAGGCCCGCGGCGACTACGACCAGGTCGTGGCCACCCTCAACGCCGCGGACCCGCACGGCAAGCACTAGGTGGCCAGGCGCCGCCAGGACAGCAGGAACACCAGCGCCGCGACGATCGACCCGGCGGAGGCGAACGATCCGGCGCCCAGGTAGATCACCCACTCGTCCGCCCCGGCCAGGCCCTCGCGCGCCAGCGGGACACCCCACAGGATGGCGCCGAGGGTCAGGCCGGCCAGGGCGGCGAGCACCGCGAAGGCACCGATGACCACCCGGCCGAGCCGGCGGTTTCCCTCGTACGGGTGCACCGCGCCGCGCCGCGCGAGCCACCACGACGCCAGCGCCGCCAGCGCGAGGGCGATCGCGTCGGCGGCGAGGGTGTCGGAGAGCCGGTGCCACTTCGCGGTGAGCGTGTACTGGCCGATGCCCACCGCCCACGGCAGCACGACCAGCATCACCACGCCGCGCCAGCGGTACGGCGCGACGATCACGGCCGCGAACAAGACGGTCATGGCGATCGTGGTGTGGCCACTGGGCAGGCTGTTGTGGCCGAAGTCGCCCGTCACCGGCACCAGCGCGGGCCGGACCAGCACGAACCGCTTCAGCACCTGCACGACCACCTGGCCGAGCACGATCACCCCGACCGCCGCGACCGCGAGGTCCCAGCGGCGGCGGAGCGCGCCCGTCAGCGCGATGAGCAGCGTCGCCCCGGCCAGCGAGTAGACCGTGATCTCGTCGAGCGCCTGCCACGCCTGCCCCGACTCGGCCGCGTCCGCCTGGTCGGCGCCCCGCAGCGCGGCGTTCTCCAGCGCCTGTCCACTCGCCGTCCACACGGCCAGCAGGTAGACCGCCACCGTCAGCGCGGCCGCCACGGCGGCGATCACCAGCCACCGCCGCGACGAAACGCCGGCGGTCCGCCGGACCACCTCGTCGTCCACCACCACCCGCCCAGGATGGATCAAGCCGGTCCTCCGCGCCTGTCGTGCGATGCTGACCAGGTGAACGACCTGTACGTGACGGGCGTGCGCCCGTGGGGCGGCCCCCTGTCCGACGTGGAAATCCGCGACGGCCGGATCGCGGCGGTGACCGCGGCCGGCGGTTCCGCACCGGAGGGCGTGCCGCAGCTCGCGGGCGAGGGGCGGTTGCTCGTCCCCTCGTTCTCCGACGTGCACGTCCACCTGGACTCCACGCGGCTGGGCCTGCCGTGGCGGCCCAACGACTCCCCCGGCGGGGTGTGGGCGAACATGCTGCACGACCGCGCCCACTGGCGCGAGGGCGACGTGCCGATGCGTGAGCGGTCCACGCACATGCTCGGCCAGCTCATCGCGCACGGCGTCACCCGCGTCCGCGGCTACGCCCAGGTCGACGCCGACTGCGAGCTGGAACGCCTGGAAGCCGTCGTCGCCGCGCGGGAGGCGCACGCCGGCCGGGCCGAGGTCGAGATCATCGCCTTCCCGCAGGCCGGGCTGCTGCGCGAACCGGGCGTCCCGGACCTGATGGAGGCCGCGCTGCGGGACGGCGCCGGCGTGATGGGCGGCATCGACCCGTGCGGCGTGGACGGCGACCCGGTGCGGCACCTGGACATCGTGTTCGGGCTCGCCGACCGGTACGGGGTGCCGGTGGACGTCCACCTGCACGAACCCGGCGAGCTGGGCCTGTTCAGCCTCGGCCTGATCATCGAGCGGACCCGCGCGCTGGACCTGCGCGGCCGGGTCACCATCTCGCACGCCTTCACCCTCGCCCACACCCCGTCGCCGCGGCTGGACGAGGTGCTGGCCGAGATGGCCGAGCTGGACATCTCGGTCGCCACCGTCGCGCCGCCGGGCCGCGGCACGCTCCCGCTGCAGCGGCTCACCGAAGCCGGCCTGCGCGTCGGCCTCGGCGACGACGGGCAGCGCGACTACTGGTCCCCCTACGGCAACGCCGACCTGCTCGACCGGACCTGGCAGCTGGCGTTCACCAACGGGTTCCGAAACGACCACCTCGTCGAGCACGCGCTGGCCGTGGGCACCTGGGGCGGCGCGACAGTGCTCGACCCGTCGCTGCCGCGGCTGCAGGACGTGCGGGACCGCCCCGGAGTCGCGGTGGGCGACCCGGCGGACCTGGTGCTGCTCGACGGTGAGGCGCCCGCGGCCGCGGTGCAGGACCGGTTGCCGCACCGCACGGTGGTCCACGCCGGCCGGGTGGTCGCTCACGACCTCGCGCTGGTGTGAAGGAGCGCGCCGACGGCGAGTTCGTAGATGCCGCGCAACCGCCCGAACAGCGCGGGGTCGCTGTCCGGGGTGATCTGCGCGGTGGCACTGACGGCGACGGCCCGGCGGCCGTCCAGGGTGGCCGCGGCGAACTGCGTGTAGCCCGGGGTGTTGCCGGTGTGCCCGTAGACGCGGCCGTACCGCGTGTCGTAGCGGAAGATGCCGAGTCCGGCCGCGTTGACACCCGGCCCCGGCGGTTCCGAACCGCCCGGCCGGAACGTGAGCTGCGCGGCGCGCACCGCCGGGTGCAGGAGCGCCCGGTAGCCGCCGATGAAGCGCGCCAGATCGGCCGGTGTGGACACCACTCCGCCGGAGGCCCAGCTCCAGCCCGCGGCGACGAGCCGGGTCACGTCCTCGGTGCCGTCGTAGCCGTGCAGGTGCGGTTCGGGCAGCGCGGAGCCGCGCGGCAGGCTCGTGCGGTGGAGCGCCAGCGGTTGCGCGACGTGCCGCCGCAGCAGGTCCTCGTAGCGCCCGCCGGCCGCGGCCTCGCACATCAGCGCGACGAGGATGTTGTCCGAGTTGGAGTAGGCGTACCGGGTGCCGGGCGTGAACAGCAGACCGGGGTCGTCGAGGTAGCCGAGCAGGTCGCGCGGGGGCGGCGGGTCCTGCAGGGACGCCAGCAGCGCGTCGCGGAACCGCTGTGACCGGCTGAAGTCCGGGATCCCGCTGGTGTGTCCGAGCAACTGACGGAGGCTCACCGCCGACCACTGCGGGGGGAAACCGTCCAGCCGCCGCCCGACCGTGTCGTCGAGCCCCAGCCGGCGGCGGCTCACCAGGGACAGCGCGGTCGCGGCGCTGAACGCCTTCGCCACGCTCGCGACGCGCATGTGGTCGTCGGGCCGGGGTTTCCGGCCCGTCGCCACATCGGACACGCCGACGCTGCGGAAGGCCGTGCCGTGGTTCCGTCTGAACGCGACGGTAATGGCGGGCGGACCGCCTGGCGCGCCTTGCAGTTCGCGCATCGCCTCGCGCAGGGCTCGCTCGACGGGTGGTGATTCACCGGCCACCGCGCGGCCCGTGAGGACCGTGCACCCGGCTGTGCCGAGTGCCCCCAGCTTCAGGACCGCCCTGCGCGACAGTGCCATCGAGCGAGGGTAACACCGCGACCCGTCAGAGCTGAAGCGCCGATTTCTCTTGCCGCAGAAGCGATTCGATCTTACCGGGGTGCTCGTCGGCGACCACCACGGCGCCGCGGACCAGGTCGCGCGCCCCGTCGAGCAGCTCCGCGGCGAGCGCGAGCCCGACCTCGGCCTCCCGCTCCCCGGCAGCCTCCAGATCGGACAGTGCCCGCGGCGGGATGGTCACGTCCGGGACCTCGTAGGCCAGGTACTCGGCTTCGGCGAAGCCGGACAGCGGCGCGATCGCCACCAGCACCGGGATGTCCACTCCGGACAGTTCGGCGACCATCCGGGACAGGCCCTCCAGCTCGTAGACCGGCCGCGTGATGAGGAACTGCGCGCCCGCGGCGATCTTCGCCTTGGTGCGGGACAGTTCGGCGTCCTGGTCCTCCGCGCCGGGGTTGACGCGCGCGCCGATGTGGAAGGCGGTGCGGGTGGCCAGGGTGAGGCCGGTGTGGTCGCGGCCGGAGTTGAGGCCGGCGAGCAGCCCGATCAGGCCGACCGAGTCGACCTCCCAGATGCCGTCGGCGCCCGGGTAGTCGCCCAGCGGTGCCGGCGTTCCGGTCTCGCACACGACCGTGCGCAGGCCGAACGCGTGGGCGCCGAGCAGGTCCGCCTGTAGCGCCGCGAGGGACCGGTCCCAGGCGGTGACGGTGGTGATCGTGTCGACGCCCGCCTCGCGTTCCAGGCGGAGCGCTTCGCCGAAGTTGCCGCGCACCAGCGCCAGGTCGGCGCCGCGGACCCGCTCCACGTCCTCCGGTTCACCGTGCGGGGTGACCTGCGCGGCGAGCACGAAGCCGGGCCGGGCGAGGCGGCGGGCGAGCGGGCTCTGCGGCGGCGCCGGGCGCGGCTTGGGCACGGCCGTGACGGGGCTGGCCTGGCGGGGCCGCAGGTCGGCCAGGCGGGCGACGACCTCGCGGATGTGGCCGGGTGTGGTGCCGCAGCAGCCGCCGATCATGGCGGCGCCGTGCTCGGCGAAGCGCCGCGCGTACCGCCCGAAGTGCGCGCGGGCGACCGGGTAGGTGAAGCGCCGCCCGGTGCGCCGCGGCATGCCCGCGTTGGGGTGCACGCCCACCGGCAGGTCGCCGGCGTCGCGGAGTTCGTCGAGGATCGCGAGCATGTGCTGGGGGCCGACGGTGCAGTTGGCGCCGACCGCGGTGACCGGGAGGCCGGTGAGGGTCTTGACGACCTCGCGGGGCGTCTCGCCGGCCGGGGTGAGGCCGTCGCTGGTGAAGGTGGCCTGGGCGACGATCGGGAGGTCGGTGACCTCCGCGGCGACCGTGATGGCTTCGACCAGTTCATCGAGGTGGCCGAAGGTCTCCAGGACCAGCAGGTCGACGCCGCCGTCGACGAGGGCCTGGACCTGCTCGCGCACGACCTCGGCGCGCTCGTCCGCACGGACGCCGGCCCGCGCGGACGAGGACACCGCCGGGGAGACGGACCCGGCGACGAAGATGGTCCGGTGCACCCCGCGACGAGCCTGCCGGGCGAGCCGCACGGCGGCGAGGTTGATGTCGCGGGCGCTAACGGAGCACCCGTGCTCGGCCAGCCGCAGCCGGTTCGCGCCGAAGGTGTTGGTGAGGAGCACGTCCGCGCCCGCGGCCACGTAGCTCTCGTGGATGGTGCTGACGAGCTCCGGGTTCGAGAGGTTGAGTTCCGGCAACGCCCGGTCCAGCGAATTGCCCGCCACGTGCAGGACGGTGCCCATGGCCCCGTCGAACACCAGAACCCGCTCGGACAGCTGCTCCGCGAACCGACCTCTCACGTACCCTCCCGGCGCCGTTACCTCCGGGCGTGCACGTGCACGAGGATCCGGCCGGCGCCGCACCCCCACCAGAGCACCGCGCCGCCCGCCATGCACCCATCCTAGGCGCTGAAACGGGCACATCGACCGGTTCGACACCGCAGGTGCACCACCACTGGGCCGTCCGGGTGACCCGCCCACCGCGGTGGTGGCCGGTCGGTGTGCGATATGTTGTCGTTCACCCTTGGATGGGTGCGGGCGCGGCTGTGTGCGCCCGCCTGGGGCCGGTAGCTCAGCTGGTTAGAGCAGGGGACTCATAATCCCTTGGCCGCGGGTTCGAGCCCCGCCCGGCCCACCGGTTCTGACCAGCGAAAACAACTTCAGACGATCAACCGAAGTTGATCATGGGTGCGAGTGTCCTAGGGTGATGGCGCGAACACGCCTTGAAGCCCGCCAGCGCGGCCGCATCGAGCAGCGCGGCGACAGCCTCCGAGTGGTGCTCTACGCCGGCATCGACCCAGTCACCGGCCGTCGTTCTTACCTGCGCGAGACGATCAAGGGCTCCGACGACGCCGCATGGCGCAAGGCCGCCGAGACGCACTTCAGGCGAGAGGTGCGACCACTACGGCAACATCGTCCCACGGCTCGACACCAAAGCGCGTGGCCCCACCGAACCGAACCCGAGGCAGACCTTCTTCAGACAGTCCCCTCGCACCCCGCCGACGGAGGATGCACCGACACCGTGCGCCGACCAAGTGATTGCCGCGAGCTCCATCGAACCGCGATCGGAGTCGGACGTGTGGGCTTCGCCAGGGGGCAAGTGAGAACCAAGAGTGCACCCATGCCCGGCAGCTACCACGCGGTCGCCGAATGCACGAGCGCCAGGTACGCCTACGGAAGCTGGGAACGGCCGGAAGCTCCGGGCAGTCCACCACCAATTGCGGCAACGTGCGTCCGATCTCGGCCAGCGTCGGCCTGAGCCAGTCACAGGCACGCAGCCCGGGTACCACTGGAATCCACCACTGCGGGATCAGGCCCGTGGTCGACCTGTCAGCTCCACAGGAGATGACCGCCGGCGAGAATTCCGGTCACGCTGGTGATCGCTGTGGCGATGAGCAGGGTCCGGGGCGCCACGGCGCGACGCGGGAACAGCCCGGCCCGCAGCAACACGACAGCGGCCACCGCGGCGGACAGCGCCGTCCGCCGCCACGCCAGCGCCGTCCGCTCCGGCTGCAGCCCCGGGTCCCGCTCGCTCACGGCCGGTGGGTCAGCACGACGAACACCACGACCAAACCGGTGAGTGCCGCGATCGTGCCCATCGCGGCCGGTAGCCAGTCCATCGGCAGCGGCCGCTGGTGCCGCATCGCCCGCTGGACCGTCGCCCACCGCCGGTGGGCGAAGGCCGCCAGCACGGTACCTGCCACCGCCAGCAAAACCGCCAGCCCGGTACGCAACCAGGCCACCGAAAACGACGGCACCAACTGCGCCAACGCGACCGCACCGGCGATCAACGCCAACGCCGTGCGCAGCCACGCCAAGAACGTCCGCTCGTTGGCGAGGGTGAACCGGTAGTCCGGCTCCTCCCCCTCCTCGTACCAGCGGGGCGTCACGATTCGGCCAGGAACGCCCAGTAGGTACCGAGCAACGGATCGCCGGTGGCGTCCAGCCAGGCGAGCAGCTCCCGCCGCGCCGCGGCCAGGTCCTCCCCGTACGCGGGGTCCGCGGCGAGGTTGGCCAGCGAATGCGGGTCGGCCCGCAGGTCGTAGAGCTCCTCCGGGGCGCGGTGCAGGTAGAAGCCGACCCGGTCACCACCCGCTTCGACCATCGCCGGCCAGGTCAGGCCCAGCATGTTCTCGGCGCGGTACTCGCGAACGCCGTCGGACCAGGCGTTCCAGATGTAGCCGAACCGGGCGTCCTGGCGGCAGCGCATCTCGAACCGGCCTTTCGCGGCCGTCTCGTGGAACACCGTGTGCACCGCGTCGCGCCCGTCCTGCGGTTCCCCGCGCAGCAGCGGAAGCAGGCTCTGTCCGTCCACTCCGGACGGTACGGGCACCTCGGCGGCCGCGCAGAAGGTCGGGAAGAGGTCCAGCGCCGACACGAACGCCGTGTCCTCGCCCGTGCCGGGCCGGGTGACGCCCGGCCAGCGCACGATCAACGGCGTCCGGCTGCTCTGCAGGTAGCAGTTGGCCTTGGCGAACGGAACCGCGATCCCGTTGTCGGAAAGGAAGACGACGAGCGTGTCCGTCGCGTCCACGGCCCCGAGGACGGCGGCCACCACGTCGTCACAGCGTCGGGACGAGCTGAGGTACTCGCGGTACTCCTGCCGCACGGCGGGCAGGTCCGGCAGGAAACCGGGCACCCCGACGTCGTCCTCGGGCCCGAACACCCGCGACGGCGCCGGGTACGTCGCGCGGGCTTCGGCGGGAAACCGCTCCTGCTCGGCCTGGCTGCCGGAGTAGGGCCGGTGTGGATCGTGCGCGTTCGCCATCAGGAACCACGGCCTGCCCTGCTCGGCCGCCTCGGCGACGAAGGCCGCCGAAGCCTCGCCGTAGGCCGCGGGGCTGCGGCCCATGCCCAGCTCGCGCATGCCCCGCGTGAAGTCCCAGCCGAACCGCTCGACCGGTTGCAGGTGGTCGACCTTGCCGAGGATCCCGCAGAAGTAGCCGGCTTCGCGCAGCACCTCGGTCAGCACCGGGACGCCGTCGGCGATCGGTTCGAAGCCCTGCGCGCCGTTGCGGTGCGGCCAGCGGCCGGTCATGATCGCCGACCGGCTGGGCTGGCACACCGCGACAGCGACGTGCGCCCGCCCGAACGTCATGCCTTCGGATGCGAGCCGATCGAGGGTGGGGGTGACGCCCGCCGGGCCGCCGAAGCAGCCCGGCGTGTCGCCGCCCATGTCGTCGGCGGTGATCAGCAGGATGTTCGGCGGCATCACGCACTCCCGATCCGCAGGGTGGCGCGGACGTCCCCGAGGCCGCGGGCGAGCAGCAGCTCCCCGTCCGGTGGCAGCTCCACCCAGTTCCCGCTCTCCCAGCGGCGCCGCAGCCGCGGATCCCCGGTCACTTCGACCCTCGCGCTCTGCCCGGGTTCGAGGGTCGCGGCGCCCCACCCGACGAGCCGCACGGGTTGCCGTTCGTCCGCCGGGCGGAAGTACACCTGGACGACCTCGCGGCTGGTGCGGCCGCCCGTGTTGGTGACGGTGACCGCGACCTGGTGGCCGTTGTCGTCCAGCACGGCGGCGTCCGAGTAGTCCCAGGTCGAGTAGCCGAGGCCGTGGCCGAACCAGAACGCCGGCGCAGGCGCTCGGCCTGCCTCGTGGCCGCGGTAGCCGATGAACGGGCCTTCGGCGTACTCGAGCCGGCCGTCCACCGGCGTCACCGACCACGCGGGAGACGCGCCGTCCGCCGCGGGGAAGGTCGTCACCAGGCGCCCGGCGGGTTCGAGGTCGCCGAGCAACGCGGCCGCGACGGCGTGGCCACCCTCCTGTCCCGGCAGACCGGCCCAAAGCACGGCGTCCACCTGCTCCAGCCACGGCATCAGCACCGGGGTGGCGGCGTTCACGACGACCACGGTCCGGCGGGCGGCGGCCGCGACCGCACGCACGAGGTCGTCCTGCGCGCCGGGCAGCCGCAACGTCGTCTTGTCCACCGCCTCGGTTTCCTGCTCCTCGGTCAGCCCGACGACGACCACGGCCACGTCGGCGGCGCGCGCGGCGGCCACCGCCCGGCCGACCGCCTCGGTCACGTCCTCCGGGGCCGGGCGCGCGACCAGCCCGTACCGGCCCCGGCCGCCCGGCTCGAGGGTGACCTCGGCTTCGAGCAGCGCGCCCGGCTCGACATCGACGAGCAGGGTGTCACCCGGTGGCTGCAAGACCGCTTCGCCGACGTCGCCACTGGTGAGCCCCAGCTCGAACCGGCCGGTCCGGCCGCCGGCGCGCACTTCCCACGTACCGACGCCGATACCGCCGACCAGCATTCGCCCGCCTCGCGGCAGTCGCGCGGACAACCGGACGGCTCGCGGCGCCTCCGGCAGGTCGTCGTCGATCCCGATCATCGTGCTCGTCGCCGCGAGATCGCGTTCGCCGAGCAGCGAGCCGTCGGCCGCGTGCAGCGTCACGCGCATGCCGGGCTCGCCGGTCGACGGGTGGACGACGAACTCCGGCCCGGCCGGGACCGGACGCTCCCGGACCTCCACGCCGTCGACGACGGTGACCGCGTCGCCGAGCAGCTCGGTCAGCCCCTCGGCGACGCTCACCTGGTACGGCGGGTTCACCTGCGCCGAGCCGCCGCCCATGTCGACGGTGTCGACGGCGTGCCGGCCGACCAGCGCGACCGTCGTTTCGCGTCGCAGCGGCAGGACGCCGTCGTTCGTCAGCACCGTCATGCCTTCGGCCGCCAGCCGGGTCAGCTGCGCCCGCCGGGCCGGGCTGTCCGGCGCGGGAACTTCGCGGGCAGGCCGCGGAGTGCTGACGCGTTCGGCGAGCAGCAGCAGGCGGCCGAGGTGGTCGTCGATCACGGCCTCGTCGACCTCACCGGCCTTCACGGCGTCGACGAGCCGGTCTCCCCACGGCCCGACCGGACCGGGCATCACCAGGTCCAGTCCGGCGTTGGCCGAAGGGGCCGTGCTCGTGGTGGCCCACCAGTCGGACACGACCAGCCCGCGGTAGCCCCACTCCCCCTTCACGATGTCGGTGAGCACGTGCCGCTGTTCCGTGGCGGGGGTGCCGTTGACCCGGTTGTAGGCCGCCATGATCGACCACGCGTCCGCGTCGGCGACCGCGATCTCGAACGGCAGCAGGTACACCTCGCGCAAGGTCGCTTCGTCGACGACGCTGTCGACGGTGTGCCGCTCGGTCTCGGACTCGTTGGCCACCAGGTGCTTCAGGCACGCACCGACCCCGTGGTCCTGCAGGCCCCGGACGTACGCGGCGGCGAGCGCCCCGGACAGCAGCGGGTCCTCGGAGTACGCCTCGAACAGGCGGCCGCCGAGCGGGCTGCGGTGCAGGTTGATCGTCGGCCCGAGCACGACGTGGATGCCCTGCGCCGAGGCCTCTTCGGCCAGCATACGCCCGACTTCGTAAGCAGTGCCGGTGTTCCACGCCGACGCCAGGAGCGTCGCGTTGGGGAACAACGTGACCGCCGGGCCGCCGGAGAACGTCAGGCCGCGGACCCCGGTGGGCCCGTCCGACAGGCGCAGCTCGGGCAGCCCGATTGCGGGCTCCGGGCGCAGGGTGAACATGCTCGCGCCGGTCAGCAGCGCGACCTTGGCCGGCAGGTCCAGCGCACTGTCCACAGTGGAAGTCATCGGAAACCTCTCGGTCAGGCGGGGTCGGCGGCCGCGATCATCTTGTCCCAGGCCGCGTGCCGCTCGGGCGTCCACGCGACGTCCGAAGCGTGCCAGGACACCGGAGTCGCTCCGGTCGCGGTCGAGAGCCGTGCGGCGAGGTCGTCGGCAAGGTGGCCACGCCCGGTTGCGCGCAGATGTTCCTGGTACCGCACAGGGTCGTTGTAGTAGACCGGCCCGACCTGCAGCGTCGTCTGCATCGGATCGGGCAGCGCGCCCGGACGCCCCGCGTAGGTGTGCAGCCACTCCGCCAGGTACGTCCGCATCCGCGCGGCCAGCTCCGGCTCCTTGTCGAGCAGGTCGGTGGTGAGGTGCGGATCGGCGGTGACGTCGAACAGCTGCTCCCACTCCGCGCGGAACGCCCCGGGGTGGTAGGTGCGGATGTAGAGGTGGTCGCGGGTGCGGACCGACCGCTGGTAGGTGTGGGCGCCGTGGCCCAGCACGAGATACGGCCGCGACGGGATCTCGGCGCCGCGGACGGCGTCGGCGAACGAGGTTCCCTGCCAGCCACGGGGAATCGGAACGCCGAGCAGGTCGCAGATCGTGGGTGCGAAGTCGATGTTGTAGAGCAACGCGTCGCAGTGGCGCGCGTCGTCGGGCAGCTGATCGGTGACGCCGGGCCAGTAGACGACCAGGGGCAACCGGTGGACCGGCTCGTTGGCCAGCCCGTGCTCGGCGTAGGAACCGTTCTCACCGAAGGATTCGCCGTGGTCGGCGCTGACGATGATCGCCGTCTCCCCGGCGATGCCGAGTTCGTCCAAAGTGGCCAGAAGCTCGCCGAAGAGGCTGTCCCAGTACATGATCGTGCCGTCGAATCCGTTGATCAGGTGCTCGAAGTCGGCGCGGGTGCGGATCGCCTCGGGCATGGTGTCCGGGTACGGCGACTTGCGCGGGCCCACCGAATAGTGCAGGTCCAGCGCGCTGCGGGGCCCATAGACCTCGGCGTGCCCGTCGATCGCCTCCTGATCCGGCCACGCCGGAGCCGGACCGGACGCGGCGGCCCGCTCGGTCCACTCCTTTCCGGTGAGGTACGGGGTGTGCGGCTCCCAGTAGGTCAGGTGCAGGTACCAGTCGTCCTCGTGCGCGTGCCGGCGGATCCAGTCCAGCCCCACGCGGTTGATCTCCCGGCCGTCCTCGTCGTTGATCTCGTCGGTGGCCCGGATCGACTCGCGGAAGTTGCCCAGGAAGTGGTAGGCGCGGTGCCGTTCGGCGAACATCGAGACGGCGGCGGTGTAGTGGCCGTGCTGTCCGAGGCGCTGGCCGAGCAGCGGCCGGTCCGGGTGCGGGGCGTGGCCGGAGTCGAGCCGGAACCGGGCGGCTTCGCCGAAGTGGCCGATGACGCCGTTCGTGATGCCGAACTGCCCGCTGGTCATGGCGGTGCGGGAGGGCAGGCATGGCGAGTCGGAGCAGTAGTAGCGGTCGAACACCACTCCCTTGTCGGCCAGTGCCTGCAGGTTCGGCGTGGTGGGCCGGTGGTAGCCGTACGGCTGCGTGTGGTCGGCGCGGAGCGTGTCGACGTCGACGTAGATGACGCGCATGGAAACCCTTCTCGTGGCGGCGGTCAGCCGGGATCGCGGGCGCAGCGGAACCCGGTGTTGCCACCGGAGCTGTCGGGGGTGTTGTGCGAGCGGGCGGCGACGCGGTAGCGGTTGCAGTAGGAGACGTGGCAGAGGTAGGAACCACCGCGCGTCACGCGGTCGGTCCCTGTCGACGGCCCGATCGGGTCTCGCGCCCGGGGCGGGTGGTCGGTGCCCCAGCGGTCGGCGCACCACTCCCAGACGTTGCCGGCCATGTTGTGCAGGCCGAAGTCGTTGGGCGGGAACGCGTCCACCGGCGCGGTGCCGGCGTAGCCGTCTTCGGCCGTGTCGGTGACCGGGAAGCGGCCCTGCCAGATGTTGGCCAGGTGACGGCCGCCCGGGTTCAGTTCGTCGCCCCAGGGGTAGCGGCGCTGGTCGTGCCCGCCGCGGGCGGCGTACTCCCACTCTGCCTCGGTCGGCAGCCGCTTGCCCGCCCACGCGGCGTACGCGCCGGCGTCGTGCCACGACACGTGGACCACCGGGTGGTCGCCGCGACCGCTCAGGTCGCTGCCGGGGCCTTCGGGACGCCGCCAGTCGGCGCCGGTCACCGCGGCCCACCACGGGGTGACATCCGGGCGGGGTGAGATCCGGCGCAGCTCCCGGTCCAGGAACCGGACGAACACGTAGGACCAGCCGAGGCGCTCGGCCTCCGTGACGTATCCCGTGTCCGCGACGAAGGCGGCGAAGTCGTCGTTCGACACCGCGTACCGGTCGATCAGGAACGGGGACAGCTCGACGGTCCGGACCGGGCCCTCGCCGTCGGCCAGGAAGCCTTCGGCGTCGTCGGTGCCCATGCGGAACTCCCCGCCCGGCAAGGCCACCATCCCGTCGGTGGACCCCGGCCGAGTCGGCAGCGGCGCCACCGGGGTCTCGTGCGAGCCGGGCGACCGGCCCGGGGTGCAGCAGCTCATGCGACCGCTCCGGTGCGGGCGAGTTCCCCGGCGAAGTGGCAGGCGGCCAGCTGCCCACCTTCGGTCGGGGTGAGCTCGGGGTCCTTCTCGGCGCAGACCGTCCGGTCCGGACGGTGCAGCGGGCCGATCGGGCAGCGGGTGCGGAACCGGCACCCGCTCGGCGGGTCCTTGGGGCTGGGCAGGTCACCGCCGAGGACGATCCGCTCGCGGGTCCGCCCGCCCGTGTCCGGCACGGGCGATGACGCCAGCAATGCGGCGGTGTACGGGTGCTGCGGCGACGAGTAGACGGCTTCGGCGTCCCCGATTTCGACGAACCGGCCGAGGTACATGACCGCGACCCGGTCCGACAGGTGCCGCACCACCGACAGGTCGTGGGCGATGAACAGGTAGCCGAGGTCGAACTCGTCGCGCAGCGATTCCAGCAGGTTGATGATCTGGGCCTGGATCGAGACGTCCAACGCGGACACCGGTTCGTCGAGGACCAGCAGCTTCGGCCGGGCCGCCAGGGCCCGGGCGATCCCGACGCGCTGGCGCTGCCCGCCGGAGAACGCGTGCGGGTACCGGTCGAGGTGCCGTTCGTCGAGCCCGACCCGCTCGACCAGCCGCACCACTTCCGCCGCCCGCTCCGCCGCCGGCATGCCGCGGACGGCGAGGGCCTCGTCGAGCGACTGGCGGATCGTGCGACGGGGGTTCAGCGACGCGTAGGGGTCCTGGAACACGTACTGGACGGTGTCGCGCAGGTGCGGCGAACCCGCGGGTTCCTTGGGGCCGAGGGTGTGTTCTCCGACCCGGATGGTGCCGGCCGCGGCGGTGTTGATGCCGACGATCGTCCGCGCCAGCGTCGACTTCCCGCACCCGGACTCGCCGACCAGTCCGACCGTCTCGCCGCTGGACACGGTCAGCCCGACACCATCGACCGCGTACACCGGGCGGTGCCGGCGGAACAGGCCGGTGCGCTCGCCGTTGACGTCCACCTTCAGGTCGGTGATGTCCAGCAGTGGCACCGGAATCCGCTCGCGGCGGACGGCGGCCGCGGCGGGCGGGCGCATCGGCGGGATCGCCGAACCTGCCTGCGTGACGTGGCAGGCGGCCAGGTGCCCGTCGCCCCGCGACACGAGCGCGGGCACCTCGCGGGTGCAGACGTCTTCCTTCAGGCGGCAGCGCGGGTGGAAGGCGCAGCCGCTCGGCAGGCGCGCGGGGTCGGGCGGGGCGCCCGGGATCGACGGCAGCCGGCGGCCGGTGGACACCTCGTCGACCCGGGGCATCGCCGCGAGCAGGTCCGCGGTGTAGGGCAGCTCGGGCCGCTCGAAGATCGCCGCGACCGGGCCGCGTTCCATCACCCGGCCGCCGTACATGACGACGACCTCGTCACACATCTCGGCGACCACACCCATGTCGTGGGTGATCATCAGGACGGCGATGCCCAGTTCGTCGCGCAGCTTGCCCAGCAGCCGCAGGATCTGCGCCTGGACGGTGACGTCGAGCGCCGTGGTCGGCTCGTCCGCGATCAGCAGCGACGGCGAGCTCGCCAGTGCCACCGCGATCACGACGCGCTGGCGCATGCCGCCGGAGAACTGGTGCGGGTAGTCGTCGATCCGCCGGTCGGCGTCCGGGATGCCGACCTGGTGCAGCAGCTCGCGGGCACGTTCCCGCGCGGGCCGCTTGGCGGTGCCGTGCACGATCAGTGCTTCGGCGATCTGGTCGCCGACGGTCATCGCCGGGTTCAGCGCCGACTGCGGGTCCTGGAACACCATCGCGATCTCGCGGCCGCGCAGCTCGCGCATCCGCTTCTCCGGCAGGGCGAGCAGATCCGCGCCCCGGTACCGGACTTCGCCGCCGGCGATCCGCCCGGGCGGGCGGACCATCCGCAGGATCGAGCGAGCCGTGACGGACTTGCCGGACCCGGATTCGCCGACGATGCCGACGACCTGGCCGGGCCGGACCGAGAACGTCACGTCGTTGACGGCGTGCACGACCCCGGCCGGGGTGTCGAAGTGGGTGCGCAGGCCGCGCACGTCCAGCAGGGTCTCAGTGGTCATCGCCGGGTCGCCGCCTCGTTGAGCGCGTCGGACAGGAGGGTGAAGGCGAGCGCGAGCAGCAGGAGCACGAGCCCCGGCCCGAGCACGTAGGTCGGCAGCGTGCTGACGTACCGCGCGCCGACGTTGAGCATCGCGCCGAGCGACGGGTTCGGCGGGTTGATCCCGAGCCCGACGATGCTCAGCCCGGCCTCGATGAAGATGGCCACCACCATGAACACCGTGGCCTGCACGAGGATCGGGTCGGTCACGTTCGGCAGGATGTGGCGCACCAGCACCTTCGGCCGGGACACGCCGAGCACCCGGGCCGCGAGCACGTATTCCCGCTGCTGCTGGGCGAGCAGGCCCGCCCGGGCGAGCCTGCCGAAGCCGGGCAGCCCGGCGATCACGATGGCGACGAACAGCGACGTCCAACCTGCCCCGATCATCAGCACGATCATGATGCCGAGGATCAGACCGGGGAAACCGAGGATGATGTCGAGCAGCCGCTGTGTCGCCGAGCCGAGCAGTTTCGACAGGTAGCCGGAGAGGCCGAGCAGCGTGCCGAGCACCATGCTCACCGGCACCGCGGTGAGGATCAGGCTCAGGTCCGTGCGCAGCCCGTAGATCGTCCGGACCAGGATGTCCCGGCCGAACTCGTCGGTGCCCAGCAGGTGGGCCGCGGACGGGCCGGTGAGGGCGTCGCGGGCCTGCTGGTCGTAGCCGCCGGGCGCGAGGACCGGGGCGAGCACGGCGACGGCGACGAGCAGCGCGAGCAGCACCGCGGCCGCGATCCCCTTCGGAGTGCGGAACGCCTTCGCGTACCGGACGAACGTACCGCCCCGCTCGGGTTTGCGCGCGGTCTTTGGTGCGGCGACGGCGGCCGCCGCGACGGGCCCGGTGAGTGTCCTTTTCGGAATGTCCATGGTCACTGCCCCAATCGGATGCGGGGGTCGAGCGCCGCGAGGGCGATTTCGGTGAGCAGCTGGGCCAGGACCGCGATGAACACCGTGCCGACAATGAGCACCTGGACGACCGCGTAGTCGGCGTTCTGCGCGCCGGACACGGCCAGCTGGCCCAGCCCGTTGCGGGCGAAGATCGCCTCGATGACCACGGCGCCGGCGAGCAGGTCACCGAACCGGATGCCGATCGCCACCACGGCCGGGCCGAGGCTGTTGCGCAGGACGTGCCGGACGCTGATCCGCCGCGACGGCACGCCCTTCGCGACCGCCAGGTCGACGAAGTCCTCCTGGCGCACGCCGACCATCGACGTCTGGACCAGCCGCGCCACGCCGGCCGACATGGGCAACGCGAGCGCCAGCGCGGGCAGCAGCAGGTACTGCAACCCGATGGACGGATTGTCCAGCACAGGCGTCTCGCCGCTGATCGGCAGCAGCCGCACGGCCACCCCGAAGACGAGGATCAGCAGCAGGCCGACCAGGAACGGCGGGGCGGCCAGCAGACCGGTGTTCGCGCCGCCGATGAGGGTGCGCGCCCAGCGGCTGCGGGCCGAACCGGCGAGGACGCCGAGGCCGATGCCGAACACGACGAGGAACACCCCGGCCAGCACGGCCAGCTCGACCGTGCTTTCGAGCCGGTCGCCGATCAGCTCGGCGACCGGCCTGCCGTACTGGAAGGACTGCCCGAGGTCACCGGTGAACAGGCCGCCGAGCCAGTGCAGGTACTGCGTCACCCACGGCTGGTCGAGGCCGAGCTGGGCGCGGATCGCGGCGATCGTCTGCACGGACGCGTCCGGGCCTGCGATCACCGCGGCGGGGTCGCCCGGTGCCAGGCGCGGCAGCAGGAAGGCGATCACGCTCGTGGCCAGCAGCACCAGCACGATCGACGGGAGGCGGCGGAGGAGGAAGCGGCTCATCGGACCAGGCACGTTTCCCGGGACAGCAGCCCGCCGGAGGTGAAGGTGGTACCGCCGACCGCCGTGGAGCGGACCATGATGCCGGGCGTCGTGACGACCACGTGCTGGACGGCCTGGTCGAGCATGTAGGCGGTCAGGTCGTGCACGGCCTTGGCCGCGTCCGGACCGCTGCCCGCCTCGACGAGACCCTGCACCAGTGCGGTGTACTCGGGGCTGCCGAACTGCCGGTGGGCGCCCTGCAGCCGCACGTCCGGGTTGGTCTGCGCGATCAGCGACGGGGTGTCGGCGACCCCGCGGAAGGACAGGTAGTTCCCGCCCTTCTGCGCCGCCAGCCGCGCCTGGTAGTCCGGCGCCGCCAGCGCGACGAGGTTCGGCTTGAGGCCGACATCGGTCAGGTTGTTCGCGATGATCTGGTATTCGGCCTGCAGCTGCGGGTTGTTGATGATGGTGATCGGCACCGCGGCGCCGGTCGCCCCGGCCTGCTGGATCAGCTGGCGGGCCTTGGCCGGGTCGTACCGGTAGGTGTTCTCGAGGTCCTTCGGGTAGGTGTCGCCCGGCGGCCAGATGAGGCCCGCGGTGGTGCCCAGCCCGCCGAAGACCTGCTGCTTGATCCGGTCCCGGTCGATCGCGTAGCCCACGGCCTGCCGGACGGTCTTGTCCGCGAAGACGCCGCTGGTCGTGTCGAGGACGAGCGAGTACGCCGCCTGCAGGGTGTTCTGAAGCTGGAACTGGTCGCCTTGGCGGGTCACGGTCTGCGCGTCCTGCGTGGTGAGGCCCCCGGCGAGCTGGGCCCGCGAGGAGCGCAGTGCGGCCAGCTGCGCGGTCGAGTCCGGGATGACGACGTTCTCGATCCGGTCCAGGTGCGGCAGGCCCTGCTGCCAGTACTTGTCGTTGCGCACCAGCACGATCTGGGAGCCCGGCTGGTACTCCTCGACCTTGAACGGGCCGGTCCCGATGATCTTGCTGCCGTCGGCGAGGCCCGCGTAGGTCTCCGAATCGACGATCGGGGTGTCGTCGAGGACGCTCGCGAGCACCGGCGACAAGGCCGTCTTCGAGCGGATCGTCACCTCGTGGTCACCGGTAGCCTCGATCTGCCAGCCACCGATGATCTGCTTGTCGATCGAGGGGCTGGCCGGGGTGAGGGCCTGCTCGAACGTGTACAGCACGTCCGCCGCGGTGAAGGGACGTCCACTGTGGAAGGTGACGCCCTGGCGCAGCGTCAGCACGGCGCTGCGGTCGTCGGCTCCCAGCTTCCACGCGGAGGCCAGCAGTGGTTCCGGGTTCTTGACGTCGCCGTTCTTCACCGCGAGCAGCGTTTCGAAGACACCACGGACCCAGAACAGGTTCGCCGCGCCCTGGGCGAGGATGCGGCCGGGGATCGGGGGTTGGGCGTTCGCCACGACGAGGGTGCCGCCGGGGCGGCAGGCGGCCGTCGACGAACCGGACGCCGCCTGCTGCTGCAGGTCCACAGCGGACTGGCAGCCGGCCACCAGGACGGCCGACAAGGTCAGCAGGAGGGCACCACGGATTCTGGATACGCCTGAGCGCATGGAAGGACTCCTCGTTGAGTCAGGATTCGCCGGCGCGTGTTTCGCACACGCGGCGACCGGACCGTCAGCGGCCGGTGCGGGGTCGGGAAAGCCGGGCTGCCGCCGGGGCGGCAGCGCTTCGCGGGAGCGTGGTCAGCGCTTTTCGAGGCGGCGCATGCTCGTCTCGAAGATGCCACACATGTCGACCGACGGGTCGCGAAGCCATTGCAACTGCAGGCCGTTCATCAGCGAGACCAGTTCGGCGGCGGTGTCCGCCGGGTCGAGCGAGGCGGGCAGCCTGCCCGTCTCCTGGTCGCGTTCGATCAGCCGGACGATGTGGCCGCGGACGCGGCGGTTGCGTTCGCGGAAGAACTCGTGGGCCGGGTGTGCAGGGTCGAGGCTTTCGGCCGATTGAACGGTGAACAGCCGCACGAGACCGGGTTGCGTCTCGTTGCGGCGGCAGTGCGCCACCAGCCACTCGCGCGTGGAGGCGTCGACACCGGCGAACTCGGCCGCCAGGGCCTGCTCGTCCTGGAGGTCACGCTGCTGCAGCAAGGCGAGGATGAGCGCGTCCTTGCTCGGGAAGTGGTGCAGCAGCCCGGGTTGCGAAACCCCGACCTTCGCCGCCACCTCGGCGATGCTGGTGCCGTGGAAGCCGGCGACGGCGAACGCGTCCGCGGCGACGGCGAGGATCTGCTCCCGCCGCTCGGCGGCCGGGAAGCGGACCCGGCCGGACTCTGCTCGTGTCATGCGGCTCCTTCCATCGATACGGTTAACTTACCGAGTACTCGGTAAGTTAGGAAGGTGTACTGCCGAGTAACTTCTGGTCGTCGCTGATCAGGGCGTCGCTGATGGCCCGGAGCTTCGCCCGGGGCAGCAGACCGACGGCCATCGCGGCGATCTCGACCAGGCTCAATCCCCCGGCCACGGCGGCGAGTGGACCGGTGAGCAGTCCCGGCACCCGCTCCTGGAGCACCGCACGGGCCCCGGGATCGGCGAGCAGCTCGCGCAGCGGGGTGTGCGCGCTCAGCGGACCCCGCGGGTAGTCCTCGCGGCGGATCGGTTCCCGGGCCGCTTCGACTTGAGCCCAGTGGCGCCGCACCTGCAGGTGCTCGCGGCCGGGATCGCCGTGCTCCGGCAGGCCGAGCCGCACGTACTGTTCGGGTGGCGCGTCGGTGTCGCGCATGAGCCGGGTCAGCAGCCCGATCATCCGCAGCTCCAGCTCGTCGTCGACCAGCGGCCGTTCCTGGCCCGGATCCTCGTGGAGGTCGTACAGGAGCGTGCCGAACGCGTACGGGTTGGACATCGCCTGGCCCCGCGTCCGCAGGACCGGGACGCCCTTGGTGAACGCGAACGGGGGCACGAGTTCGGCGTCGCGCAGCTCCTCGGGCGCGAAGCGGGCCATCATGTGCGTCGGCATGAGCGTGTACTCCGCCAGCGGCGCGTTCGCTTCGGTCGCGGGGGCTCGCATGTAGACGTACCGGCCGTCGGTCACGCTGACGTGGCCGCCGAACCCGCCGAACAACGCCGCTTCCCGGACCGGTTCGTCGGCGGCGATGACGTCCCGCAGCGGCCGCCCCTGCATGTCCGGCGGCCGGGGCACGCCGAACCACTCGAGCAGTGTCGGCCCGAAGTCGATTGTCTGCACCAGAGCCGATCTCCGCTCGCCGGCGGCGCCCGCCCGAGGGTCCCAGACGAACAGGGGCGTGTGGATCGTTTCGTCGTACCACGGCGGCACGTTCTTGCCCCACCAGCCGTGCTCCCCCAGCAGGTACCCGTGGTCGGTCACGACCATCAGCAGAGTGTCCCGCCAGAGGTCGAACTCGTCCATGCGGTCGAGCACCCGGCCCAGCGAGTGGTCGCACATCGACAGCAGCGCGGCGTACCGGTTGCGTACGTGGGCGACCTGCTCCGGGGTTTCGAGCACCTGGGCGTAGTCGGGCCAGTCGAGTTCCGGGCCGTCGTAGTCCTCGGGGTAGAGGTCGTGGTAGCGCGGGTAGCTGAAGAACGGCTCGTGCGGGTCGAACGTCTCGATCTGCAGGAACCAGCCGTCCTCGGCGTGGTTGACGTCCAGGAAGCGCAAGCCCGCGTCGAAGGTCCGCGTCTGCGGGTGGTCGGCCTCGTCGGCGAGGTGCTGCCGGTTCACCCGGTCCTGGCGGTAGGCGGGGCGCCGGAGCCGTTTGAGGTCCGGGGCCGGCTCTGGATCGGCGACCTGCCCGTGCCAGAAGTCGCCTTCCTGGCCGCGGAAGAACTCGTAGGTGCGGAACCGGTTGTGGTAGGTGGCGCCGCCGTCTTCCCAGTAGTGCGCGTGGTCGGTGGCCAGGTGGGTGTGCACGCCGGCATCGGTGAGCAGTTGCGGGGCCGAGTCGTCGAACGGCTCCAGCGGACCCCAGCCGCGGTGGAGGAAGTTGTAGCGGCCGGTGTGCATCTCCCGGCGGGCCGGCATGCACGGCATGCTGCCCGCGTAGCAGTTGTCGAACACGGTGGTCCGCCTGGCGAGCCGCGCGAAGTTGGGCGCGTGCACGTCCTGGCCGCCGTAGGCGGGCAGGTGGCGGCGGTTGAGGCTGTCGAACATCACGACGATCGCCTTCATGGGACCTCCTTTACTTACCGAGTACTCGGTAGGTAGCGTGACCACATCCAACCCCGGACCCCGGCACCCAGGCAACCCCGGAGGCATCGTGGCCCCACCCGACTTCGTCGTGATCGTCGCCGACCAGCTGCGCGCCGACGCGCTCGGCGCATTCGGCGCCGAGCACGCCCGCACCCCTAACCTGGACGCGCTCGCCGCCGCGGGGATGACGTTCACCAACGCTTTCGTCCAGCACCCGGTGTGTTCGCCGAGCCGGGCGTCGTTCCTCACCGGCTGGTACCCGCACACCGCCGGGCACCGCACCCTGGACGGACTGCTGCGGCCGGACGAGCCGAACTTCCTGCGGACCTTCCGCGACCACGGCTACCACGTCGTGTGGGCGGGCGACCGCGGCGACACGTTCGCCCCCGGAGCGACCGAGCTCAGCGTGCACGAGCACGGGTTCACCGAGGTCCCGGCCGGGGCGCGCTGGGGCGGTGCGCCCGCCGAGCGGCGGCGCCGCCGTCCCGCTCTTTCCAGCATCGAAGACTCCTTGTGGGACCGGCTCTTCTACGGCGGCGAAGTCCTGGACGACGCCCTCGACTTCGACGAGGCCGCGGTCCGCACCGCTGAATCGTGGCTCGCCGATCCGCCGGACCGGCCGTGGGTGCTCTTCGTGCCCTTGATCGCACCGCACTGCCCGTTCGAGGCCGCCGAGCCGTGGTTTTCCCTGCACGACCGCAACGCCCAGCCCGCGCCCGTTCCCCCGGGGACCGGTCCCGCCTACCTCACCGCCATCCGCGAGAAGTACGGGCTCGACCGCGCGACGCTGCCGGTGTGGCAAGAAGTCGCCGCCGTCTACCACGGCATGGTGTCCCGGTTGGACGCCCACGTCGGCCGGATCGTCGCCGCGCTCGGCCCGGACACCGTCGTCGCCTTCTTCGCCGACCACGGCGAATACCTCGGCGACTTCGGCGTGATCGAGAAGTGGCCGTCGGCGATGCACGCGTGCATCACCCGCGACCCGCTCATCCTCAGCGGCGGCCCGGTGCCCGCCGGGACGACCGACGCGCTCGTCGAACTCGTCGACGTCTTCCCCACGCTGCTCGACCTCGCGGGGATCGAGTCCGAACACGTCCACTATGGACGGAGCCTGCGGCACCTGTTCGACGACCCGGACGGCGACCACCGGACGTACGCGTTCAGCGAGGGCGGCTTCCTGGCCGAAGAGGAGCCCCGGCTCGAGCGCGGCGCGTTCCCCTACGACCTCAAGGGCGAACTCCAGCACGAAGACCCCCGGCTCGTCGGCAAGGCGTTCGCGGCCCGCGATCGCGACTGGACCTACGTCTGGCGGCTCTACGAACCACCCGAGCTGTACGACCGCCGGACCGACCCGGCCGAGACGCGCAACCTCGCCGGACGAGCGGAATTCGCGGCCGTCGAGGAGCGGATGCGCCAGGCCGTCCTCACGTGGCTGGCCACCACGGCCGACGTCCTCCCCGCCGGCCGCGACCCCCGGCGACCCGCGGTCGACCTGCCCGCACCGAGGTGCACTCCCTAGGTGCGGGCGCGCAGTTCGCGCAGCAGGGCGTCCCGGATTTCCTCGTGCGCCGCGCTTTCCGCGAGGTTCCGGAGCTCGCGGGGATCGGCGAGCGAGTCCGCCAGGAACACGTCTTCCTCGCCGGTTGCGGCGGGGCGTCCGTCGATGCGGACGGTGGCGTCCAGCCGGTGGCGCCGGGTCCGGATGCAGCTGCGCCGCGGCCAGCCCCTCCCGTCGTCCCAGGTGCCCTCGTCGCGGTTGGGGAACGCGCGGCTCGCCGGGTCACCGTAGCCGATGGTCGCCAGGACGTGGTCCGGCTCCGGCTCGCCGAACAGATCACGCCCCGCCATCGGCGCGGCAGCCGGGATGCCCGCCGCCCCGAGGAGCGTCCGGGCGAGGTCGAGCGACTGGACCAGATCGTCGCGGCGCTCCCCACCTGACCGGCCCGGCCGCCGGACGATCAGCGGAACCCGGTGACTCTGCGGGGCGAAGGTGTGCTTGCCGAAGGCGCCCCCTTCGCCGAGGTGCACGCCGTGGTCGGAGGTGAGCACGACGATCGTGTTCCCAGCCAGGCCGAGGTTCTCCAGTTCCCGGAGGATGAGCCCGATCTGCTCGTCCACCCAGGCGACCAGCGCCAGGTAGTCGGCCTGGGCTTGCCGCAGCTCGGCTTCGGGCATCTCGCGCCCGCCGTTGAGCTCGGCGAAGCGGCGGTCGAAGCGGCTGCCGTCCGGATCGCCGTCGAGGGCGTGTCCGGGCTGGGCGTCCGGCGGGAACAGCCGGGCCCAGCGTTCGGGCGCCACGACCGGCGTGTGCGGCTGCAGGAACGACGCGCGCAGCAGGAACGGGCCGTCCACCGCGCGCAGCCAGGCGATCGCCCGCCGCGCCACCTCCTCGGGGACGAACTCCTCCCCGGAATGCCGTCCGCCGACGACGAACCGCATGCCCGGCGTCCGCACCAGTGAGCCTTCGTCGGCCCCGGAGAGCGGATCGCGCATCCCGGCCCCGGTGTGGTCGTCCACCTGCCACGGCTTGAGTTCGGGCGGGAGGTGCTCCTTGCCGAAGCTGGCGGTCGCGTACCCGGCGCCGGCGAACAACTCGGGGAAGGTCACCAGCCCGGCGGGCAGCGGCCAGCCACCGGCGGCGGCCTCGTTGTGGAAGACACCGGTCCGCTCCGGCGGCAGCCCGGTCAGCGTCGAGGTGCGGCTCGGCACGCACACCGGTGAGTTGGTGTAGCAGCGGTCGAACACCACGGCGTCCGCGGCCAGCGCGTCGATGTGGGGGGTGCGTGGCGCGAGTCCCCCGGCTTCGGCGTAGCAGCCGAGCGCGTCCGCACGCAGCTCGTCGCAGTACAGCCACAGGATGTTGGGACGATCGTGCACGCGGACACCTCCGGACTCTTACCTACCGAGTACTCGGTAGGTAACGTGGCACACGGTAACCCTGGCGGACCCGCGAAGGCAACCACGGCCGGGTGCTCAGATGTCGGCGACGGTCCGGAAGCCCAGGTTCCCGCTCGAGCTGTCCGGCATGTTCGCGGTGCGGGCGGCGACGCGGTAGCGGTTGCAGTAGGAGTCGTGGCACAGGTACGACCCGCCGCGCATCGCCCGGTTCGCGTGGGCGTCGTCGAACCAGTCGGCGCACCACTCCCACACGTTGCCCGACACGTTGTACAGCCCGAAACCGTTGGGCGGGAACGCGTCCACCGGCGCTGTTCCGACCTGACCGTCCTCTTCGGTGTTGTGCACCGGGAAGCGGCCCTGTCAGATGTTGCAGCGGTGTTCCCCACCCGGCGTCAGCTCGTCACCCCACGGGTAGCGGGCCTGGTCGAGACCGCGCCGCGCCGCGTACTCCCATTCCGCTTCGGCCGGCAGGCGCCGGCCCTCCCAGTCGCAGTAGGCCACCGCGTCGTGCCAGGACACGTGCCCCCCAGTGCGGCGGACACAAGACACTGACCTGCGGAAACCGAGAATCACCTGGCCAGGATCGGGAAGTTGGAGCGCGTTGAGGGCCGTTCAAGGCAACAGTGGAATGCACCCCGCTCCAGATTCGCTCCTGCTTCGCCTGTACCTCCGCTTGCCCTCGAGCGGGGCCGCGACCACGACAGTCCGGTTCTCCGCGGCGACGTCCCCCAACTCGAGACGCTGCTGTTCGAAATGAACGTCGGTCAGGTCGGGATGACTCTTCCGGCCTCGCCGCGTGCCATCCATCGGTGGAACGTTCGTCGCGCTGCCGGTGGCCACGTGGTGTGCGAGGTCCGCCCGCACTGAACGGAGTGCTTCGGACAGCCGGACCCGTTCCTCGCGGGGTGCGTGGACGCGGCGGCGCCGGATGGACGTACGGGAATTCCTGCGTTCAGCGAGCTTTGACGGCAGGTCTCCAAGTGTGCCAGTGCACGACCATCCTGGCGCGTACCGCCTGCGCAATCTCCAGAGAACAGGCGCCCTCCCAAACCCCTGCTCAGCTGTTCACGTCGACGACGATCCGGCCTCTGATCCGGCCGTCGAGCAGTTTCGATGCTGTCGGGATCGCCTCGCTCAACCCGATCTCCTGGCTGATGTCCTCCAAGTGCGCCAGGTGAAGCTCGCGGCTCAGCCGCTCCCACGCGGTCTTGCGGCGGGTGTAGGGCTGAGTGACGCTGTTGACGCCCAGCAGGCGCACTCCCCGCAGGATGAAGGGCGCGACCGACGCGGGGAAATCCAAACCCTGCGCCATTCCGCAAGCCGCAACGAGGCCCTCCGAGCGGGTCGCGGCACAGACGTTGGCGAGGGTGTGGCTGCCTACCGAATCGATCGCCGCGGCCCATCGCTCCTTGGCGAGCGGGCGTCCGGGCTCGGACAGCTCGGCCCGGTCGATGATCGTGCCGGCTCCCAACCGCTGCAGGTAACCCGCCTCGGATGGCCGTCCGGTCGCGGCGACCACCGAATAGCCGCGTCGAGCCAGCAATGAGACCGCGAAGCTACCGACTCCACCGCTGGCGCCGGTGACGAGAACCTCCCCATCTTCCGGCGTCAGGCCATTGCTCTCCAGCACCATGAGGCACAGCATCGCCGTGTATCCCGCGGTCCCGACGGCCATGGCTTGCCGTTCGTCGAGTCCAGCAGGCAGCGGGATAAGCCACTCTCCTCGCACCCGGGCGCGCTGAGCGAGCCCACCCCAGTGGGTCTCTCCGATGCCCCAGCCGTTGAGCAGGACGTGGTCGCCTGGCGCATAGGCCGGGTCGCCGCTGGACTCGACGACGCCGGCCAGATCGATGCCAGGCACCATCGGAAAGCTGCGAACGACGGGCCCCTTACCGGTGATGGCGAGTGCGTCCTTGTAGTTGAGGCTGCTGTGGACGATCCGCACGGTCACATCGCCGTCGGGCAACTCCTCTTCCTCGAGGTTCCGCACCTCGGCCTGGTAGTCGGTGTTGCTTCGGTCGATGAGGATCGCTTTGAACATGATTCTCCTCCGGTGACGATCGCTTCCAGATCGATCAGAGCAGGCTGCTCCCCGCGTCGATGGCGAGCGCCGCACCAGTGATGTACCGGGCCTCGTCACTTGCCAGGAAGAGAAGTGCGTTGGAAATGTCGACCGGCTCCACCCACGGGACAGGCAACATCTGCAGCCGGCTCGACGCCGCCGCGAACTCCTCCTTCGTGGCGCCCTGCTTACCCGCGAACAGGTCGTAGATGGGCTGGTTGTGGATCATGTCGGTGTTGACTTGCGTGGGATGCAGGCTGTTGACCCGGATACTGTCGGGTGCCAATTCCATCGCGAGTGTGCGGGTCAATCCGACAACCCCGTGTTTGGCCGACACGTAGTGCGCCATGTTGGCGTATCCACGGAGACCTGCGACCGAACTGGTAAGGATGATCGAGCCCCCACGACCGGCGTTCTTGAGGCTGGGGATCGCTGCCTTGACGGTGTGCCACACGCCGGTCAGGTTGATGTCGATCATCGTGCGCCACTCGTCTTCGGGGAGCGACTCCGTGGTGGTCGGGGTGCCGACGACCCCAGCGTTCGCGCTGACGATGTCCAACCGCCCGAGGATACTGACGCCTTCCTCCACCGCGGCCTTCACGGCGTCGAAGTCCCGCACATCCGCCTGCTTCGCGACGATGCGCCGGCCCAGACCTTTCACCTGCCGCTCCGTCTCGGCAAGGTCCTCTTCGGTCGCCGCGGCGCTCACCTCGTACGGCACTTGCCGGCAGACGTCGATCGCAATGATGTCGGCGCCCTCCTGCGCCAATCGCAGTGCGTGTGACCGGCCCTGTCCGCGCGCGGCGCCGGTGATGAAGGCGACTTTGCCTTCAACCCTTCCAGCCATGATGTCCTCCTACAGTTACTTCGCTATTGGTGAACTCGACTTCGATTGCGGCAGCAGTCACCCTCTGCCGGAGCCGGCCAGCGGGTCCAGCCGGTGGAAGGAAGAGGCGTGGAACACCAGGGGGTCAGCGTCGCTCGGAATCGCCATCCGCTGTACACGGAGCAGCACGACATCGTGGTCTCCGCCCCGCAGCTCGGCCTCCACGGTGCAGTCGATCCAGGCGGCCGCGTCCGGCAGGAACAGTGCTCCGTCCTCGCTGCTCGCGACCTCCAGATCCGCGAAGCGGTCTCCATTCCGCGACGAGAGCCTGCGCGCCGTCTCCGCCTGCGAAACCCCGAGCACGCTCACCCCGAGCCGGGGAGCTCTGCGCAGCGATGGCCACGTGCGAGAGCTGTGGGCAGGGCAGATCGAAACCAGCGGCGGGTCGAGGGAGACCGAGGTGAAGGAGCTGAACGCCATCCCGACGGCGTTCCCGTCCACCAGCGCGCACACCGAGACGACGCCACTGGGAAAGGCTCCGAAGACACGCCGGAGGTCGTCTGTGTCGGCGGGCGGGGTCAGCTTCGTCTGCACTGGAGTGCTCACTGCTTCCCCCACCTGGTGGCAAGCCAAGCGGCGGCATTCGCGACCGTGGCGTCCGCCTCAGGCGCACGTCCGGCCATGAGTACGTACACGTGCTGCATGCCGGGCGAGAGCTCGGCCGTGACGTCGACGCCGGCTGCCCGGGCGCGTTCTATGAATCGCTCGCTGTCGCTCTGCAACGTTTCCTGGTCGGCGTAGGCCACGTAGATCGGCGGCAGTCCCCGGAGGTCGGCATGAAGCGGGCTCGCCAAGGGGTCCGTCGGTGAGGTCCCGTTCAGGTACATGGCGGCCATGTTCTCCGCGACCGGCCGCTGCACGAACGCGTCGCTCGCCGCATTGGTCTCGAAGGTCGGGCCCGTGCACGTGAGGTCGAGCCACGGTGAGAAGGCCACGATGGCGGCCGGAAGCGGCAGGCCCTGGTCACGCAGCCGGACCGCGAGGGCTGTGACCAGGTTGCCGCCTGCCGAGTCGCCGGCGAACGCGATGTCCTCCGGAGCGAATCCCTGGCCGAGGAGCCACTCCACGGCAGCGGCCGCGTCGTCGAGCGCCGCCGGGAAGGGAGCCTCGGGCGCCAGCCGGTAGTCAAGGACAACAACCGGCGCACCGAGGAGACGGGCCAGGTGTCCGCCCAGCTTCCGGTGCGTGTGCATCGAGCTGCCGACGAACCCACCACCATGCAGGTAGAGCACGGCACCCCTGGCCGTGTGTTTCGTGGGTGTGCACACGATGCCGGCACACTTGCCGACGTTCACCTCCGCGTAGGTGACATCCGTCGGCTCGGCGCTGCGGGCGTGCAGTTCCTCGAGCATTGCCCGGATGGTCGCGAGATCCGCGTCAGGGTTGGCGGCGAGACGCTCGGTGAAGGAATTGAAGTGGACGCGCAACGCGTCGGACTCGACACTGGGCATGATTGTCCTCAAGAGTTGATCGGTGGTCGCTGCGGCCTCGCCGGCGTTGTGGGTGGCAGCGGCTTCGCCCGGCGCTGGGGCCGGTCGTCGAGGACTGAGTCCGCGCGACCGGCCACGAGCCGCAGAACTGGTCAGAGATCCTTCAACACCGGGATGACCTTCTCGGCGAACAACCGCATGCTCGCCTCGGCCTTGTCGTGCGGCAGACCGGCGTAGGTGAACGCGCAGTTCAGGTGGTAGTCGCCGATCACGGCACGTCGCGCCCTCACCTTCTCGATGATCTGCTCGGGCGTACCCCACGTCTGCGCGTCGACATAGGCGGCGGCGGAGGCTTCCTGGCCGGCCTCGCGGATCACCTCGGCCACCGCGTTGTAGGACTCGTAGCCCGACGTGCCGGCGAAGTGCGTCCCGCCGAACTCGTAGTGGCGCATGACCTGGATGAAGTAGCGCGAGATGTACTCCGTCGCGGTCTGCTTGGCCTCCTCGGGGTCCTCCGCGCAGTAGACGAACTCGGTCAGCGTCGGAGCAGGCGCCTCGCGGCCCTGCTTCTTACGGAAGGATTCCCGGTAGGACTCGATCAGAGGGGCGTGCTTCTCGATCGGGAACTGGACGAAGGTCGCCATGGCGGCACCGAGATTCGCCGCGACATCCAAGGAGTCGGGCGACATGGCGATGCACACGGTCCGGTCGCGGAACCCCCGCGGCGGGGCGGGCGCGATCGGGGCTGACGGCTGTGGGAACAGCGGCCCGTCGCCCGAGATCACACCTGTCTCGAGGGCGCGGAGGACCATCTCGGCGGACTCGTCGAACCGCTCGCGCGCCTCGTTCATGTCCATGCCGAGCGACGCGTACTCCATCCGCGAGAGGCCCCGACCGAGACCGAGTCGCACGCGTCCCTCGGCGAGGATGTCAAGCATCGCGATCTTCTCCGCGACCCGGAGGGGCTGGGTCCACCATGGCAGGATCACCGCGGCCGGGACGAGCTCGATCGAGTTCGTCTTCGCAGCCAAATAGGACAGCAGCTGCATGTTGTCGGGACACATCGAGTACTGCGCATCGAAGTGGTGCTCGACGCACCAGATGGCTGAGAAGCCGAGCGGCTCAGCCAGCTCAGCCAGGTAGAGGTCTTTGCGGTAGAGCTCCGCATCGGACTGGTTCGGGTCCGAATTCTGGAAAAGAAGCTGGAAACTGGGGATCATAATTCGGCGTCCTCCTGGTGCGACGGGGAAATTTCCTTCCACGTTCTTGCCGCTGAGATGGATCGACGTGTCCATCGGGTGTCGCGCTACTTTCGACGCCGTTAACTCTGTCACCGAAGGCGCGGTTCGATGTGTCGCATTCTGCGACGATGTGACGTCCGGACCGCACCTGTGTCGAATTGCGACAACCAGGAGGCCGCCTCTGACTGTCTCGTTATGGGACACTGCGCGAGGCGTGACTGAGGTAACATCGACGACAAGGTGGGCGCCGGGCCGCAGCGTGACGGCCCCAAGCTCCTCGCAGCGCACGGGAGGAGGCCAGACGAGATGACAGCCTCGGATGGCCCTCGGCGGCCGGATGCGCTGGTAGCACCACCGGGCAACGATGCTCGAGTCAAGGAACCAAGAGATGAACGACTGGCTTCGAACAGCCGCCAAGGCACGGGACGACATCTTTTCGAGCTCGCTTGACGTATCGACCCATTCATCCTCGGTCGTTCGTCCCACCGTCTACGAGTCGTGGCGACGCTCCCGCTTGCAAGGCCTGGCCCCCGAGGCCGTCTCGCCCGTGGAGTTTGCCGAGATCGAGCTCGACAACTACCTGTCCCGGACGGTGACCTCAATTGTCGAGAAGCGAGCGGCAGCACTCGACCAGAGCGCGTGCGCACTGGTACTGACTGACCGTGACGGGAACCTGCTGCGCCGATGGGTGCGCGACCACGAAATGGCCGCGGACCTTGACGCCAAGGGCGTCGCCGCCGGTTTCACGATGGATGAGTCAACGGTCGGCACGACAGGGCTCGTCACGTTGCTGACCGGAAGGCCCGAGCTGATCCGTGGTCCCGAGCACTTCTCCGAGGAGTTCAAGCAGTACAGCTGCGCGAGCGCGCCGGTCGTCCACCCGGTCAGGCGAACGCTGCTCGGAAGCGTCTCGTTGATCTGCCGGGTGGCGGACACGACTCCATTGATGCTGTCCTGGGTGACCGACCTGATCACGGCGGTCGAGGAGGCGCTGCGCGCCCGCGCCTGCCAGCGCGAACAACGCCTGTTCGAGGCCTACACGACCTACAATCGGGACGTACGTCACCCCATCGTGGCGCTCGACATGACGACCGTCATCACCAACGCGGCCGCTGCTCGCCTGCTGGGCGGCGTGGATCAAACGCTGCTGTGGGAACACGCGCGGCGCAGCCTCCGTGAGCGCAGGAGCGGGCCGACCAGCCTGACACTGCCGAACGGCGAGGTGCTCAGCGTCGACTGCTGTCCCCTGTCCGGGCAGGACACGGACGCCGGCGCGATCCTGTTCCTTCGAAAAGCATCCGCCACTCGGCGCAAGACCGAAGCCCGCGCCCTTCCCCAGCCTTCGGTGTTGCTGCCTGGCCTCGTCGGCAGATCCGAGAAGTGGCGCGCACTGTGCCGCCAGGCGCACCGCCTACGGAACGGAACCAGCCCGGTGCTGGTCGTGGGCGAGCCAGGCTCGGGCCGGCTCGCGGTGGCGGAGGCGCTGCAGGACGCACAGACTGTCCGTGTCGTGGATGCGGTCGACGCGGCGGCACTGGGGGACGGCCGCTGGGTCCAGCACCTCCACGTGCAACTCGAGGACCCCACTGGTGTCCTGGTCATACGGCACGTTGACTCGTTGGAGCCGTCAACCGCTGTCGCCACACTGGCCGCGCTGCGCCGCACGCCGCCCGGACGGCTACTGGCCACCGCACAGCGCAGGTCCGGCGAGCCCGCCGTGCACAACGCCCTGCTCGACCACTTCGAGTCCGTCCTCGAGGTTCCCCCGCTGCGCGAGCGCCTCGACGACTTCCCCGGCCTGCTCGCGCGGTTCTCCGAACAGGTGGCGGGAGCGAAGAACTCAGTCGAGTGGACCCCGGAGGTCGTCCAGGCCCTGACTCGACTCGAGTGGCCGGGCAACCTCAACTCGCTCAAGACCTTGGTGCGCCGCACCGTCACTGGCAGCGGCGCTACGAAGATAGGTACCGACGACCTTCCGCCTGAGTACGTAGCCCGCGCCGCGCGACGCCAGCTCGCCACCTTGGAGCAGATCGAAGCGCAGACGATTCTCCAGGCCTTGCGCGAGGCAGGAGGCAACAAGCACCAAGCAGCGCTTGCCCTGGGCATCGCGCGATCGACCCTGTATCGGAAAATCAGAGCACTCGGCCTCGATCTCTCCGCCAGCATTTACTGACCGGAAGGAGGCCGGGCGCCGCAACGCCCGCACTCTCCGGCCACCACTTGGTCAACTTGCCATCAAGAAGACTTTTCTGGCATTACGGATGATGCGGCGAGGAAGAACCCGGGGTTGAGCTTGCGGTTGCCGGTCCGGGCTGGATGCTCGCTTTCGATGCTGGTGCCGGAGGTGCGGGTCACGGGGCGATGCCGGCGTCGGCGAGCAGGTGGGTCGCCGAGCAGGTCGAGGAGATACTCGACGCGCACCCTCTTCCCCCGGGCCTGACCTCGATGCCGAAATCGGCACCAGGAGCGCAGCCCGCATCTGCGTGCATTTGAGCAGACGCCAACCGGCCGCAGTGTGCGCGGCAGCGAGCGGGCGGCGTCGGCGATGATCGAACTGTCGCAAGTTGCGACAACTCACTTCAGCCCAATTCTGCGACAATCGGCCTGGGTCCGGCATCACCGTGCACCGTCGGTGGCCCCAGACGCAGCCGGTCCACAATCGCACCGGCTCACACAGCCGGACAATTCAGCGCAATGAGAGGCACGTAAACGATGAGCACGCTGACCAACATTTTATCTGGAATGTCGTTTCTGGAATGCCCTCGCTGGCACGAAGGTCGCATTTGGGTCTCCGACTTCTACACCAATCGCGTTTTTTCCGCGGCTGCGGACGGTACCGGCCTCCGGACCGAACTCGAGGTCCCGAACCAACCAGGTGGCCTCGGCTGGCTTCCCGACGGCCGGTTGCTCGTGGTCTCCGCACGGGACTTCACGTTGCTGCGTCGAGAGCATGATGGCCGGGTCGTCGTCCACGCGGACCTGAGCGGCCATGTCAGCGGAAATCTCAACGACATGGTCGTCGATCGCCTCGGACGCGCCTATGTGGGGAACTTCGGCTTCGACATCGGCGCTGGAGCTGATCCCGTCCCGACGAACTTGGTCAGGGTGGACCCCGACGGAACTGTCGCCGAAGCCGCGGCTGGCCTCCATTTTCCGAACGGGAGCGTCATCACCGACGACAACGTGCTGGTGGTCGGTGAGACCTTCGCGAACCGGATCACCGCATTCGACATCGAAGACAGCGGACAGCTCACGAATCAGCGGATCTGGGCGAAGTTCGGGGAGGTGCCGACCGGGGATTTCGCCACGGTCCTGAGTCAGGTGAAGGTCGCACCCGACGGTTGCTGCCTCGACGCCGAGGGGGCGGTGTGGGTAGCGGACGCCTTGAACGGCAGGGTGATCCGCGTGCAGGAGGGCGGGGACATCGTCGAGGAAATACAGGTCGGCAGCGGTGTCTACGCATGCATGCTGGGCGGGGACGACGGTCGGACGCTGTTCCTGTGCACAGCTCCGGACTTCGACCCAGCTGCGCGGGCCAGTGCACGTGAGTCCCATCTGCTGACCGTCCGGGTTTCCGTACCGCATGGCGGACACCCGTAGCCCGGCATTCGTGATCGTCGCGAGGAGACACAGCAGATGTCCAGAAGTTCACAGAACGCGATCGACAAGCGCGTTCGCTCCGCCCTGAGCGCGATTGCCGCCGGGCGACCGGTGGTGGTCGTCGACGATCAGAACCGTGAGAATGAGGGAGATCTCATCTTCGCGGCAGAACTCGCGACCCCGAAACTGGTCGCCTTCACCGTCAGGCACACTTCCGGTTTCCTCTGTGTCGCCCTTGCCGGCGAGGCGTGCGACCGGCTCAACCTGGCCCCCATGACCCACGCCAACCAAGATCGATACCAAACCGCCTACCAGGTGACCGTCGACTTGGTCGGCACCGGTACGGGAATCTCCGCGAAGTCCCGTGCGGCCACGATCGCCGCCTTGGGATCCGACAACGCGAACCCGGAAGATTTTTCACGTCCGGGCCACGTCGTACCGTTGCGTGCACGCGCGGGCGGAGTTCTCGAACGGCCCGGTCACACCGAAGCGGCAGTCGATCTGGCCCGGCTTGCGGGCCGCACGCCCGCCGGAGCGCTCTGCGAGATCGTGTCCGTGGACCGGCCCACCGAAATGGCCAAAGGTGAAGAACTGGCGCGTTTCGCTCTCCAGCACGGACTCGTGCACTTGTCTGTCGCTGACATCATCGATTACAGGCTCCGCCACGAAACCCGGTTCACGCGCGTCACCGAGGCGACGCTGCCCACGTCGTTCGGACGGTTCCGCGCTCTGGGCTACAGCGAGTACCTGTCCGGCAACGAGTACCTGGCCTTGGTCGCGGGAACGGGCGATGGCCGTGTTCCTGTCTACGTTCACACCGAATGTCTTTGCGGCGACGTCTTCGGTGCCGTTTCGTGCACGTGACGAGGAAACCTTGATCGCGCACTCACGGAGTTCGGCAGAACAGGTCGCGGGGTGGTGATCTACCTACGTCCGGACGGCAGAGCGAGCGCCTGCGGACTGCTGCAGGCGGACACGCCTCCTCAACCTGGCCCAGAGATCGTCGTACCCAACATTCTCGCCGATCTCGGTCTCGACGCCGTGTACGAGTTCGAGCAGCAACCCAGACCCGCGGCGGGGTGACTACGGCCACACAGCCCCGGGCGCGAACCGAGCCTGAGCTGTGTCACCGTCACCAGGTGACCTCGAGCCGTTCCAGGCCGCGGAAGAAGAAGCTCGCGACGTAGGACGGCTCGTAACCGGGTGCCAGGCGAAGGTCCGGTAGCCGGTCGAGCAGGGTTTCGATGGCCGTGCGCACTTCGGTGCGCGCCAGCTGCGCACCCGGGCACTGGTGAATGCCACTGCCGAACGCCAGGTGCTCGTGGATGTTCGCCCGCGAGAGCCGGACTTCGTCCGGCGCGGCGAAACGGCTCTCGTCCCGGTTCGCCGAACCGAAGAGCAGCAGCAGCGACGTCCCCGCCGGCAGCGGCGTCCCACCGATCTCCACGTCCCGGGTGGTCACGCGCATGAGCCCGCGGTGCGGCGCGTCCCGCCGTAGCGTCTCCTCGATGACCTGCTGCAACACCGGGCGGTCGGCGCGGACCATCTCCCACAGCCGGCGGTCGTTGTCGAGCAGCAGCAGGAGCGTGCTGGTCATGAGATCGCGTGTGGTGTCGTGCCCGGCGAAACGCAGGCCGCGGAACATGTAGTGCAGGTCGTCCCTGCTCACCGCGGGAACCATGTCGGTGCCGTGCACGAGGTCGGTCATGAAGTCGTCTCGCGGCGAGGTCCGGCGCTGCTCCGCCAGCGCGTCGATGTAACGCTCGTAATCGTGCATCCGCCGTGCCGCGGCGACCTTTTCCTCGACGCCGACCATCGGGTTCAGCAGAGTGAGGTAGTCGTTCGTCCAGCCCTGCACCCGGTCGTTGTCCTCGGCGGGGATTCCGAAGACGTCGCTGACGATCGACTGCACGTAGGGGTCGGCATAGGCGCTGACGAGGTCCGCCCGGTGTGCCCCCGCGAACTGGTCGACGAGTTCGGCCGAACGTGTCCTCATGAGCGGAAGCCGCTGCCGGATGCGGCGGCCGGAGAACGCGTGATCGAGCACCTTGCGCAAGGGTGCGTGCTGCGGTTCGTCGGTGTTCACGACGGTGGCCGCCTCCGGGATGATCCCGTGGCGTGCTTCGACGACGGGTTCCGGATTCTGCCACAGGACCGGAATGGCGTTGCTGGACGAATAGGTGTCCGGGTCGTCGACGATCGACTTGATGTCGTCGTAGCGCGTCACGACGTACGCGTTGAGCGTCGGCGAAAAGCAAATTGGCTGTTCCGTGCGCGACCACTTGTAGAACAGGTGCGGATTCTCCCGATGCGGCGATTCCATCGGGTTGAAGTCCGTGAACGCGGCCTGCTGCGTCATCATTGACCTCCAGTCACCGTTGGCGCGATGAGGCGATTTTGTGCGGTTGGCCAATCGGCCGACAACCGCGAGTCCCACCGGTCGGGATCGGCCTTTCCCGCGCAGTGGGACTCCTGATGGCGGCTCTTCCGGCGTCGCCCGAGGCTCTTGCACGGGTTCGCAGTCGTGCATCACCCAGCACCGGAGCCGGGAGGAGGCGTCATGACACGTGAGCTGGTCGTGACCTCGAAAGAAGAGGCCGCCGAGGACGTGATGGTCATTCACCTGACCGACCCCGGCGGGGACCCGCTGCCGGAATGGACACCAGGGGCGCACGTGGGAGTCGACGTCGACGGCGACGTCCGTCAGTATTCGCTCTGCGGGCCGATGTCCGAGCGGTTCACGTGGCGGATCGGGGTCCGGCGGGAATGGAACGGAGTCGTCTCGAACAAGCTGCACGATTCCGTTTCCGTCGGCCGGCGGCTGCGCGTTTCGGATCCCGAGAATCTGTTCCCGCTGGTTCCCGCGGAACGGTATGTCTTCATCGCGGGCGGTATCGGCATCACGCCTTTGCTTCCAATGCTGGAAGAGGTCAAGCGCGCGGGCCGGGAATGGAGCCTCTACTACGGCGGCCGGTCACGCCGCCACATGGCGTTCTGCTCTGAAGTGGACGGTCCGGGCGTGACGCTGTGGCCGGAGGACGAGCACGGGTTGCTTCCGGTGGATTCGCTCCTCGGCGAGCCGCGGCCAGGCACAGCCGTGTACTGCTGCGGTCCGGCCCCGCTGATAGACGCCGTCACGGAGACCTGCGCGGCCTGGCCGGCGGGCACGCTGCATGTCGAACGGTTCACCCCCGTCCGGCCGGGCGACTCCGCCCGCCCGTTCGTCGCCGAACTGCGGCGGTCCAAACGCACGATCGAGGTGCCCGCCGACAAAAGCCTGCTCGAAGCCATCGAAGCCGCCGGCATCTCGGTGCTCTCGTCGTGCCGGACCGGGACGTGCGGCACGTGCGAGGCGACCGTGCTCGACGGCGAGCCGGAGCACCACGACGAAGTACTGACCGACGAGGAACGGCAGGACGGAAAGCTGATCATGCTGTGCGTGTCGCGCTCCCGGTCCGCGGTCCTCGGACTCGATCTTTGACACCCGGAACACAACGAAGGAGACGCCATGACGACGAACCACACAACGGCCGGTGACACCCAGGAATGGCTGGCAACCGTCACGGTCGAGCAGTTGGAGAACGACCCGTACCCGATCTTCGAGAGGCTTCGCCGCGAGGCGCCGGTGGCGTGGATTCCGGCCGCGCACGCCTGGGTCGCCTCGACCTGGGAAGCGTGCCGCACGATCGCCGACGACGCGACGAACTTTCGTGGCGGCACCAGCCCGATGCACGAGCGAGTCCTCGGCGCCGACCACATCCTCGGCGCCGAAGGCGAGACCCACCAGGACCTGCGGGCGGCCGTCGACCCGCCGCTCAAACCGCGAGCGTTCCGCCCCCTGCTCGAAGACCAGGTTCGGCCGACCGTGCGCCGGTACCTCGAAGCGATCCGCGGCCAAGGCAAGGCCGAGTTGATGGCCGACTACTTCGAGCCGATCAGCGTCCGGTGCGTCGGCGACGTCATCGGGCTGACCGATGTCGACTCCGACACGCTTCGCCGCTGGTTCCACGCGCTCGCGCGGGGAATCGCGAACACGGCGATGGACGCCGAAGGCCGCTTCACCAACCCCGGAGGTTTCGCCCCGGCGGACGAGGCCGGTGCGGAGATCCGCGAGGTGCTCGAGCCGCTCGTGGCGAAGCTGTCGGCCGAACCCGACGGCTCGGCGCTGTCGCACTACCTGCATCACGGCCGTCCGCACGGCGACCCGCGGACGCTGGAGCAACTGCTCCCCTCGCTCAAGGTGATCATCCTGGGCGGCTTGCAGGAGCCCGGGCACCAGTGCGCGGCGACGTTCCTCGGCCTCACCACCAGGCCCGAGCAGTTGAAGCGGGTAACCGAGGACACCACTCTGCTCCCGCGCGCGCTGACCGAGGGACTCCGGTGGATGTCCCCGGTCTTCAGCGCCTCCAGCAGGCTGCCGCTGCGCGAGATCACGATGGGCGAGGCGACGATGCGGCCGGGACAGACGGTGTGGCTTTCCTACGGCTCGGCGAACCGCGACGAGACCGTGTTCGATCGTCCCGACGTCTTCGATCTCGACCGCGCGACGCACCCGCACCTGGCGTTCGGAACGGGGCGCCACATCTGTTCGGGCAGCGCCTACGCGCCTCAGGTCGCTCGGATCGCGCTCGAGGAACTGTTCGCCGCCTTCCCTTCCATCCGCCTCGACTCCGCCCACGAAGTCCCGGTGTGGGGATGGCTGTTCCGCGGGCCGCAGCGGCTCGACGTGCTCTGGGACTGATCGTCACCCGGCACGCTGCGGTAACCGGGCGAGCTTGCGGGACGCGGCGGCCGCGGTGGCCCGCACGACCGGTCCGAACCGGTCCGTGCGCACCACCGCGGCCGGCCCCGTGACCGACAGCGCGCCGACGACGTGCCCGAGCGGGGTGCGTAGCGCGGCGCCGACACAGCTGACGCCCACGTTGCCTTCCTCGTCGTCGACGCTCCACCCCCGCCGGGCCGACACCTCGAGTTCGTGCCGGAGCGCGGACGGCACGGTGATCGTGCGCTTTGTACGCTGTTCGAGGCCATGACTGATGACCTGGTCGACGACGGCGGGCGGGCCGGCCGCGAGTATCGCCCGGCCGAGGCTGGAACAGTGCGCGGGGATCGAACCACCGGCTTTCGACAGCATCGGCAGCTCCAGGTGCCCGGTCACCGTGTCGACCACCAGCACGTTCGGCAGGTCGAGCACGCCAAGCTGCACGGTCAGGTGGCTGCTCTCGTAGAGATCCTGCATGAACGGCTGGACGGTCTCGCGCAGTTCCCGCCTGAGCTGGGTCAGGCCGGACAGCCGCACGAAGTCGTTGCCCAGGTGGTACCGGCCGTCGTCCCGGCTGAGCCAGCCCAGCGCCACCATGCGTCCCGCCACCCGGTGTGTCGTAGAGCGGGGTAGCCCGCTGCGGCTCGCCAGGGACATCAACGTCAACCGCCGGTGCTCGTCGTCGAATGCCTGGAGAATCGCGGCAGCCCGCTCGAGAATCCCGTCGGAGCCGTCGCCGACGATCTGGCTTGTCATTGTGTGCCGCTCCGTATCTGTTCGCGCCATTGCGACGTGGGCACGATAAGCCAGCCGGAGGAACCGGGCGATCCATCTCGCGCAGCCGATCCGATCCGCGAAGCTCAACGCCTCCGCAGCGTCTGCGACGGCAACTCACCGAACCTGTCCCGGTACAGCGCGGCGAACCGGGGCACGTGCGTGAACCCCCAGCGAAGCGCGACGTCGGTGACGGTGGTCGGCGCGTCGCCGGCACGCTGCAGATCGGCCCTGGCCCGGTCGAGCCGGACGAACCGGAGGTACTGGCTCGGGCTCGTCCCGAGGTGACGCCGGAAGCCCGCCTGCAGGGACCGGACGCTGACCCCGGCCACCGCCGCCAGCTGCGACAGCGTCAACGGCTGCCCGGGATCGGCGTGCACGAGATCGACGACGCGGGCGATGCGCGCCGGGAGCTTGCGATCGGTTCGCTCCTCGCCCTCGGCCTTGACCCGCTGCGCGTCGAGCAAGCCCAGGATGACGAGATCCTCGACGTGGGCCGCGGCGAGCCGGTTGTCCAGCAGTCCCCCGCTCTCGGCGGACCGCACGGTCCAGCTGACGAGATCCACCCAGCTCTGCGTCTTCGGTGAGCGCAGATCCAGCGGCATCGCCAGGCAGACGCCGTCGTCCAGGGTGCCGGCGGCCTCGCGGCGGGATTCCAGCGCTTGCCTGCTCACGAGCACGGACAGATGCGCGCACCCGTCGTCGACGAACATCTCGGTGGGTGACCCCGGGTTGAGCACCGCGCCGACACACCGCCCGCCTGTGCTGACGGCGCCGGCCGCCTGGCGGTACTCGCCGTACCCGGCGAGCACGATGTTCGCGGCGTAGTAACCCAGCGGGTCCGGCCGGATCGTCGTCGCCGTCCCCAGTGACATGTAGACGAGGCGGATGCCGCCGAGCGAGACCGAGTTGGCGGTAGCGCAGAACCTGCGCGGGGCTCGGTCGGGCCGCAGTGTGTGCGGGCTGAACAGGCGAGCCAGACGCGACTCCGCCTCGAGCACGTCGCGGGTGCGCACGGAGCGGTACGGCGCGAGGCGTTCGCGGGGCGCGCGCGCTGCATCCACCAATGCGGTCTCCGATCATCCGTACGGAGGGCGTCGACCGGGACGGCGCAGGGTCGGAGGTGGTCGTCGGGAGCCTCCCGGCCGGTGCGCGTGACCGTAGTCACGCGCACCAGACACAGGTTAACCGCGCGGATGGTCCGGGGCCACCGCCCGGTCCCGGCCTAATCCACTGCGAAGGTGGTCCCGATGCCCATGCCCGTGATCCACTCGGGAACCGGCTCGTAGCTGGTCCACTGCAGCGGCAGGCCGGCCGCGGCGTGGCCGATCAGCCAGCACCGCACCTCATGCCCGCCCGTCCCGGCGTTCTCTTCGAGGCCCCGGTGACCCAGCGTCGCCACGGCAGCCGGGTCGTCCGCGACGAGCCGGTCGAGGAACCACTGGTCCCATTCCTGGTTCACCCGCGCGTCCGGGTCACCGCCCATCGCCCGCACCCTCGGCTCCCGGGCCGCGGCGAAGGCCGCCACATCGGCCCGGCCGTGGATGAGGGCCTCCCGGCGCTCGCCCGCCACCGACGGATCCCGCGGATCGTTGGACGGCAGCCAATGCGACAACCCGCCGCTCGCCACCAGCAGGACCCGGGCGGGCTCGGCGGACGAGCGAACGGCCGCGCCGAGCGCGCGGCCCAGCGCCAGGCACCGGTCGAGCGACGGCAACGGCGGCGCCGCGGTGTTCACGACCAGCGGGACGAGCGGGCAGCGGGCGGTCACCATGTCGTAGGTCTGCACCAGACCGTGGTCGACCGTCAGCGAGTACGACAGCGAGAGATCGAAACCCGCTTCCGCCAGGCTGTCGCGCACCGACCACGCCAGCGCGCCCGCGACCGGGAGCGGGCCGGACCGGCTGTCGAAGTCGCCGAACGCCTCGACGTCTTCGACGCCGAGCACGAACGGGGGCATGACGTCGTAGAAGTTGCCGTGGAAGTGGTCCGGGCCGATGACGACGACCGCGTCCGGCGCCAGCCGGTCCACCGCGCGCCTGACCCGGTCCGCGTCCGCGAGGAAGCGGCCCCCGGGTTCGCCGGTGCTCTTCGGCGGCAACATCGTGGCGAACGGGCTGTGCGACATGCCGACGAACCCGATGATCTCGGCCATCAGGACGGTTCCTTCCCGTTCAGCAACCACGAGCGATGGGTGTCGAGGTACTCGTCGACCTTCTCCCACTGCGGCCAGTGGCCAGCGTCGGCGATGACGTGCAACCGCGCGTCCGGCAACCACCCGAGCAACAGATCGGCCTCGTCCAGCCCGCCCGTGGGATCGTGTTCCGTCCACAGCAGCAGGGTCGGCGCCACGACCTTGCCGACCCACTCGGGCGACCACGCGAAGTCCTTGCGGATCTCGGGGTCCTGCAACACGAGCGTGTTGGAGATGGCTCGCACGAACCCGGGCCTGGAGTAGACCCGCCGCCGAAGGTTGACCAGCTCGTCGGTGACAAGTTCCTTGTGGTGGAAGAGGAACTCGACCCGGCGCCGGACGGTTTCGTCGCTCGGGTCGAGCACCGCGGCCATGGTGCTGTCCCGCATCCGGACCATCACCTCGGGCTTGTTCGCGATGTTCCCCGGCGTGTTGAGCACCAGCCGGTCGACCCGCCCCGGATGGTGCGCCGCGGTCCAGGCCACGACCCAGCCGCCGAGTGACTCACCGGACAGGTGCGCGGTCTCGATGCCGAGCACGTCCAGCAGCCCGATCAGGTGGCCGGACAGGACGTCGATGGTGTACGGCCGGTCGGGCAGATCCGACCAGCCGTGTCCGACCATGTCGTACGCCGTGACATGGAAGTCCCGCGCCAGCCCGGCGATGTCGCGCGCATAAGCTTCGAGGTGCCCGCCGGTGCCGTGAAGCAGCACCAGTTCCGGTCCGGAACCCGCCTGGAGCACGCGGGTGCGGACGGTCTCGTCGCCCAGCGGCACGTCCAGGTGCAGGAGGCGATGGTCCACGTCGCCCAGTTCGCCCCAGATGCTGATGTGCTCGGGAATCGGAGTCATGCGTCCTCCAGAAACTTCTCGCGGGCTTCGGTCATGTTCACCAGGCCGGCGCTCTGCCTGCGGATCAGACCGAACTGGCCGAGCAGACGTGAGTTCTCGATGGTGAGAAATTCGACGGGGTGTGCGCCGGAGTCGTTGTAATGGCGGTGCCAGGCCCAGGGCGGCGTGTAGATGAACGACCCCGCGGTCCAGAGGACGACCTCCTCGGGCCCGCCGGGGACCTCGATCTCGCTGTGACCGTCGCCGGCGAGCACGAAGTGGACGGTCTCGTGATAGTGCCGTTGCATGTCGGAGCTTCCGTCGGCGGGAATCACCTGGCGGAAGAGTTCGAACGTCGTGGTGGGCAGCGTGCCGGCCACCCGGAGCGTCGTCGGGTTCGGCACGGAACCCGCGGGCAGCTCGACGAGGTCTTCGTCGTGCACGACGAACGGCCGACGCGCGGCCGGTCGTATCGCGGAGCCGAAGCTCGCGAAGAAATCTGTCAGGGTGAAGCCGGGTCCGGATGTGGCCATCGCCTTCTGCGCTCCTCGTCTAGACCGTCTCGGTGCGTCCGCCATCGACGGTGAGCACGGTTCCGTTGACATAAGCGGCTTCCTCGGACGCGAGAAACGCCACGGCCGCGGCGATTTCCGATGGTTCCGCGGCGCGCGCGGCGGGAATCTCGGCCTGGTCCTCGGCCACGGCCTGGGTGACGTCGACGCCCCGCGCCGCCGCCCGGCTGCTCAGGATCTCCATCCGCCGAGGTGTGAGTGTCGCACCGGGGGCGACACAGTTCACCGTCACCCCGCGGTCAGCGTATTCACGGGACGCCAGTTTCGCCGCGGACGCGACTGCCGCGCGCAGCACGGTCGAGGTCGCCAGCTGGGGCTGCGGTTGCCGCACCGCGGTCGAGGTGATCACCACGACACGACCGAAACCGTTGGCCGCCATGCCTGGTAACGCCGTACGCAGCAGCGCCAGCGGTCCCAGGAGCAGGAGGTCGAACGCCGCGCGCCAGGTTTCGTCCTCGACTGCGAGGACCCGGCCGGGAGGCGGGCCGCCCGCGTTGACGACGAGCACGTCGAGGCTGCCGTGCCGCTCGCCGATGTCGGTCACGGCGGCGGCGCACGCCAGCGGGTCGGCGAGATCGACGACGACCCGGTCGACGAGATCGCCGCCATCCAGCTCCTTCGCTGTCGCATCGAGAGACGACGCCGTCCGCCCGGCGAGAACGACGCGGTGGCCACGCTCGAGCAGGGTGCGCGCCACCGCGGCGCCGATACCGCCCGATCCGCCACCGATGAATGCGGTTCTTGGCTGTTCAGAAGAGTTCATGATGGTTCCAGTTTCGTCAGCCGCTCGGGCGTCACCAACCGCCAGTCCCGGTCGATGGGACACCGCGTTGGCTTCCCCGGCCGCGCGGCTCACGATGGGCGCTCGGCACACCGACCGTGCCGAGTCAGGAGGACCGAAGATGCGTGTGGCGATCGTCGGAGCCGGGATTTCCGGATTGACGACGGCTAAAGTGCTGACGCAGGCCGGACACGATGTCGTGGTCTTCGACAGGTGTCCCGACGTGGGCGGCGTGTGGAGTCGTACCCGCCGTTACCCCGGAGTGACGACGCAGAGTCCGGCGGCCCAGTACGCGTTCTCCGATTTCCCGATGCCGAAGGATTTCCCGGAATGGCCGACGGGACGCCAAGTGCAGGAATACCTCGCGTCCTATGCGCGCAATTTCGGCATCGATTCCCTGCTGCGGCTGGAGACCGAAGTCGAGTCCGTTGTCCCGGACGCCGGCGGTTGGCTCGTGACCACCAAGGGGGACGGCGTTCCCGAAACCGAGCGGTTCGACCGTGTCGTCGTGGCAAACGGGGTGTTCTGCGAGCCCGCGGTGCCGAAGTTTCCTGGCGTCGACGAGTTCCGCGCAGCCGGCGGTGTGCTGATGGCTGGGACCGAGTTCCTGGACCTCGATGACGCGCGGGACCGGCACGCCGTGGTGGTCGGCTACGGGAAGTCGGCGTGTGATGTCACCGTGGCGATCGCGTCGGTCGCCGCGAGCACCGACATCGTGGCGCGCCAGCTGCTGTGGAAGATCCCGCGGAAAGTCGCCGGGGTTCTGAATTTCAAGGTGCTGCTGATGACCCGCCTCGGCGAGGCGCTGTTCCGCTACCGCACGCTGCGCGGGTTCGAGAAGTTCCTGCACGGTCCCGGCGACAAGATCCGGCGCTCGCTGATCAACTCGATCGGCTCCGTCTCGGTCAAGCAGTTCGGTCTGGACAAGCTCGGCCTGATCCCGCGGGGAACGATGGAAGGCATCGTCCGGGGCGCGATCGGCCTGGCCACCGAAGGATTCTTCGAAGGCGTCGAGGCCGGGACGATCCGGGTGCGACGCGACCGGACGATCGCCCGGCTGTATGCCGACGGGGAACAGCGGTACGCCGAACTCGACGATGGAACCGTGATCCCGGCGGACATCATCGTCTGTGCGACCGGCTTCCAGCAGTCCGTTCCGTTCCTCGACGCGAACGTGCAGGCCAAACTGCACGACGACCGCGGAAACTTCGCGCTTTACCGGCAGATCCAGCCGCTGGACGTCCCCGGCCTCTATTTCAACGGCTACAACTCGTCGTTCTTCAGCCCGCTCAACGCGGAACTCGCGGCGTTGTGGATCGCCGCGGACATCGAGGGAATACTCGAGCTGCCCAGCCTGGACGCCCGGCGCGAGCAGGTCACCGGGCAGCTTGAATTCATGGACGACGCGCTCGGTTCGCACCACTGCCGAGGCACGAAGATCATCCCGTTCTCGCTGCACCACGCCGACGAGGTGCTCACCGACCTCGATCTTCAGATCGGCGTTATGACCAGGGCGTTCCAGTGGCTCGCCCCCGTTGACCCGGCGACCTATCGCAAGGTGACACCGGCACTGCTCGACCGGATCGCCGCTGCCCGGGCGGCCCAGCCGAAGGCCGAACCCGTCTTGCCGGAGACGTCCGCGAACAAGTCCTAGATCACGTTGACGGAAAGGATTGGAAATGACCACCGAATCCACGGCCCCGAGCCGGGTGTTCCGGACCGAGGACGGAACGAATCTCGGCGCGATCGGGCTGGGCATCTACACAAGGCTGACCGGCGCGGAAACAAAAGGCGCCTATTCGCTCTTCGAATACGTCGTCCCGCCCGGCCTCGGCGGCCCGCCCACCCACATCCACTCGCGGGAGGACGAACTCTTCACCTGTGTCGAGGGGCGGGTCACCGTCGAGCTCGACGGTGTGGAGCACGTGCTCGCGCCGGGCGACTCCCTGCTCATGCCACGCGGCGTCCCACACGTCTTCTACAACTCGTTTGACGTCCAAACGCGGGTGATCGCCGTCGTTTCCCCGCCCGGCCTGGAAAACTACTACCGGGAACTGAGCGAACTGCCACCGGGACGCGACATGAAACTCGTCGCCGAGGTCATGACCCGCTACGGGCTGGCACTCCAGTGAGCGGCGACGTGACCGGCCGCGCGCAGATGGTGCGCTCGATGTGCGCGGCCGTCGATCGCGGCGACGCCGAGGACTTCGCCAAGTGGTTCCACGACGATGCCACCTACACGTTCGGCAACGGCGAGACGATCACGGGCCGGACGGCCATCGCCGCGGCTACGGCCGGCGCCGTGGCCGCGCTCCCCTGGGTACGGCACACGATCCGGGAGATAACCGACACCGGCGACCGCCTCTTCTGCCACTTCACCATCGAAACGGCCGCGCCCGAAGGGAAACACCTGGCGTTGCCGTGCATGACGGTCATCAGCCTGGCCGGGATGCAGGTCGCCGACTACACCGTCTACATGGACTTCTCCCCGGCGATGGCCGGAGACGGGTGAGCCTTCCTGACATCAACTGCCGGGCTCTGGCGGTCCTCCGCGCGACGTACACCAGGCGGGTGCAGCTTTGCCGAGCTGCACCCGCCTTTGCTCGTCAACGGCCTCGCGGTCAGCGACCCACTGCGCGCCCGCGTCCACGCCGGACCGGTGCGTGCCGCACCGCACGGCGCGGATGATGACCCGGGACGTGAAACTCGGATCCGCGGGCACCGCAAGTCGTTTCGCGGACGATGCGGTGCGGAAAATGGCTCAGGTGGATCGATCGTCTCGGCTAGCGTGCTTCCTGGACACGGGCTCTTGCCACCCATGGCGACATTCTCCGGGAGGTCCCCGAATGCCCACTTTGCAGCAGCCATCGGGTCGAGGGCGGAGTGACGGCATGGTGGAACGCCCCACCAGCTCAGACAAAGGGAGCCGAATCCGATGACCGAGTCCCAGCACCGTGTCGCTGTCGTCACCGGGGCCGCCCGTGGCATCGGCCGGGCCGTGGCCCAGGGGCTCGCCGAGCGTGGTGCTCACGTCATAGCGGTCGACCTCGACCACCCCAGCGAGACGGTCGGGCAACTCGAGGCGTCGGGCCACAAGGTGACCGGACTGCGGGCAGACGTCTCCGACCCCGATCGCACCGCCGAGATCGGCGAGGAGGTCCGCAGCCGGCACGGCCGCTGCGACATCCTGGTCAACAACGCCGGGATCTTCCCGTTCGTCGACATTTCAGAGCTCACGTACGACACCTGGCGCAAGGTGCTGTCGGTGAACCTCGACTCACAGTTCCTCATGACGCAAGCAGTACTGCCTTTGATGAAGGAAGCCGGCTGGGGACGGATCGTCAACATCACGTCGAATTCCATTGGTCTCGCGGTGCCGCAGATGAGTCACTACATGGCCAGCAAGATGGGGATCATCGGGTTCACCCGGGGCTTGGCGAACGACGTCGCGGATCACGGGATCACCGTCAACGCGGTCGGCCCGACCCTGTCCCGGACTCCCGGCGTCACCTCGGCGGTTCCGGCGGAACTGATGGCACAGGTTTCCCGGAGCCAGGCGATCAAGAAGATCGGCGAAGCCGACGACGTCGTCGGCACCGTCCTCTTTCTGACCAGTGAGGACTCGTACTTCGTCACCGGACAGACCATCATGGCCGACGGCGGCCTGGTCCGCTTGTGAAGCCCAGTCAATACACAACGGAGTGTGTCGAATGGACAGCACGACGGGCGCGCGCAGCGCCCCCGAAACCGACTTCGATCACCACGACACAAGCTTGAGCCGCGACGAGGTGCTCGACGTGTACACCTCGCTGCGAGAGCAGTGCCCGGTCACGCATAGTTCCGCGCACGGTGGTTACTTCAATGTCACGCGCTACGAGGGAGTGCGCGCGGTGACCACAAGTCCCGACCGGTTCAGCTCCGCGGACGGAGTCCTGATTCCCTCGACCCCGTTGCCGCCGATCCCGCCGCTGGAGTTCGAGGGTGCCGAGCATGAGGCATGGCAGAAGATCATGCAGGCTCCCCTTGTCCCGGCTGAGGTCCGCAAGCATCAACCACTGCTCGACGATGTGGTCAGGACCGAGATCGACGGTTTCGCGCGGGAAGGCAAGGCCGACCTCTGGTCGGACTTCGCTGATGCCATTCCGGCGCTGGTCATCGGGCGTTTGATCGGTCTGTCGCCGAGTTCCGCTCCGCGAATGCGCGCGTTGGCGATGGGCGTGCTCAACTCACTGGGATCCGGGAATGAAGAACAAGCCAGTGAGGAGTTCTTCGATTTCACGTCCGCCGAACTGGCGTCGCGGCGGGAGGATCCGCGAGACGACTACCTGACGCAGCTGGCGACCGGTTCTTTTGGCGGACGAACGCTGAGCGACGCTGAAGTCGGCGGCATCCTCGTCGCGTTCTTCATTGGTGGCCACCACTCGACCGCGGCGTCGATCGTCGGGCTGTTGCACCACATCCTCACCGTCGAAGGGCTTCGCGAGGCGGTCACAACCGATCCCAGCACGCTCCCGAAGGCGATCGAGGAGAGTCTGCGCTTGACGACGCCGCTTCCGCATTTTGCCCGGAAGGTCCTGCAGGACACCGAAATAGAAGGTGTGCCGATCCCCGCGGGCGGCAAAGTGCTGCTGAACTACCTCGCCGCCAACCGGGACCCGCGGAGGTTCGAGGACCCCGAGAAGTTCGACCTGGATCGGCGCCGAAATCAACATCTCGCATTCGGATACGGGACGCACATGTGTATCGGACGCCACCTGGCCCGCGCAGAACTGGCCACGGCGGCAACCCAGCTTCTCCACTGCCTTCCGGATATCGAAATCGACGGCGACGTACGGTTCACCGGCCTCATCGGCGGCAACATCATGCAGATCGCCTCACTGCCCGTGCGCTTCACACCCGAGCATTCCGACAGTTGACGCGGAAACGGAGTCGATCGCATGGCGAAGATCACCTTTGTCCGGCGCACAGGTCAGCAGGAAACCGTCGATGCCGAAATGGGCACCAGCGTGATGGAAGCGGCGCTCGACAACGACATCGACGAGATCGTCGCCGAATGCGGCGGCTCGATGTCGTGCGCGACCTGCCACGTGTACGTCGACGACAAGGACCTGGGCCGGCTCGCACCACCGAGCGACACCGAGACAGCCATGCTCGAGGGCGCCGCGGCACCGGTCAAGCCGTCGAGCAGACTCTCCTGTCAGCTGACGATGACCGCCGGTCTCGACGGCATCACCGTGTTCCTCCCCGAGGAGCAGTACTGATGGCTCAAGGGAAGGTGGTCATTGTCGGCGCCGGGCACGCGGGTTTCACCGCGGCCGCGTCACTACGCCGGAACGGCTATGCGGGCGCAATCGCCTTGATCACGGCAGAGAGCTGCCTCCCGTATCAGCGGCCTCCTTTGTCGAAGGGCTATCTCGACGGCCTCCGCGAGGATCGCCTCTCATTCCGTCCGGAGCATTTCTACGAGCGCAAGGGAATAGAACTGCTTCGCGCGTACCGGGTCGAGGAGATCGATCGCACCGCGAAGGCGGTCGTGCCCGCGTCCGGGGAATCTCTGCGGTACGACCACTTGATCCTGGCCACCGGATCAACACCCCAGGCGGCACGGCTTCCCGGTAACGATCTGGACGGCGTTTTCCGGCTCCATCGCCGCGCGGACGCCGACGCGCTCCGAGAACGGCTCGTCACGGCGAGTGAGGTGGTCATCGTCGGTGGCGGGTTCATCGGCCTCGAGTTCGCCGCCCACGCGCGAGGCCCGGGAAAGAACGTCACGATCGTCGAAGCGGCTGACCGGCTCATGGCCAGGGCGGTCACACCGGTGATGTCGGAGTTCTTCCTTCGTGAGCACGTGTCGGCAGGCTCCCAGGTCTTGCTGGACACGCCTGTCGCACGGCTGGTCGGCGGCGACGGTTCGCGCGTTCAGGGCGTCGAGCTGCACGATGGTTCCCTCGTGAAGGCCGACCTCGTCGTAGTAGGCGTCGGTGTCCGGGCGAACACCGGGCTGGCCGAGCGGGCGGGGCTCGCGGTGAACGACGGCGTCCTCGTCGATCGCTGCCTGCGCACGTCCGATCCGGACATCTTCGCGATCGGTGACTGTGCGTCCTACCCGTACCGGAACCGGCGAACCCGGCACGAATGCGTCGAAAACGCCGTCGGCCAGGCGCGCGCCGTGGCCAGCACGCTGACCTCCGGCGAATCGCAACCTTACCGGCGGACACCGGTCTTCTGGAGCGACCAAGCTGATCTCAAGCTCCAGATCGTGGGCGACTTCAGCGGTAGCGACCGCACCGAAGTGATCGGTGACCCCGCGGGACGGTCGTTCTCGGTCAACTGCTATCGAGACGGTGCCTTGATCGCTGTCGAATCGGTGAACCGTTCGTCCGACCACGTGGCTGCGAGGAAGCTCGTCGACCGGTCCGGCTGTAGTTCTCCAGCTCAAGTGGAAGGAAGCTAAGGCATGCGATTTGGGGTACTCTATGATCTTCGCAATCCGACTAGGCCTGACTGGCACCGCCCATGGTCCCAGTTCTACAGTGGCGCGTTCGAACACATGCAAGAGATGGAGAACGTCGGATTCGACGCGGTCAGCCTGAGTGAGCATCACGGCGACCCGGACGGATACAATCCGGGACTTCCGGTGACGCTGACCGCGGCCGCGCACCACACCAGCAGGATACGCATCGGTACCAACATCATCCAGGTGCCGTTTTACCACCCGGTCCTCCTCGCCGAGCAACTCGCCGTGATCGACATCTTGTCCGGCGGCCGCCTCGACGTCGGCCTGGGCCAGGTCGGGCCGACCTTCAACATGGAATTCCCCATGCTGGGGGTGAACCCGAAGTTCCGGCCGAGTCTGCTTGACGAGGGCATTGACATCATGCGGAGGTGCTGGAACTCTGACGAGCCCTTCAGTTATCACGGCAAGCGCTGGCATCTCGACGACGTGTGGATCAACCCGAAACCGATGCAAAAGCCATTGCCGGTGTGGGTTGTCGCGGCGTTCTCCGCGGCGGCGATGGACCGGGTTGCGAAGCGCGGGCTGAATGTCGGTGGGCTCGGCGGGTTTTTCCAGGGACTCACCGGTGGGCAGACGTGGCAGAAGTGGTTGGCCGGCTGGCGGGAGGCGTGTGTCCGCAACGGAAGGCAGCCCAACTACGCGAAGATCCACACGTTCGGGACCTGTTACATCACCGATGACCCGGAGCGGGCCTGGGCGAAGCACCGTGAAGGAATATTCGAGCATTTCCACTACCGCCGGGGAGATGTGCACCCGTACAGCTCGTTACTGATGGACGTACCGCCGGCCAAACCCGAGGACATCCCGAACTGGGAGCGGATATTCCAGACACCGGACCAGGCCATCACGGAGCTCCGCACCACATACGAAGAGGGCGGGCCTGACGAACTTCATCTGATGGCCACCCGGCACGGCATGACCTGGGAGGAATCTGCCGGTTACCTGCGCAACTTCGCCGAGAAGGTCATTCCCGCCGTACGGGACTTGTGAGGCGGCTCGCGGATCGCTCCGGGCTGCGTACCCTTCCAGCGCCGCAATGTGTGCGACGGTGGCTCCCCGTACCACTCCTGACACGCGGCCCCGAACCGGCCGAGGTGGCCGAAACCCCAGCGGAGCGCCACCGCGGACACGGTGAGGGCATCGGGGTCCCCGTTGATCAGGTCATTCCGTGCCCGGGCTGACATTCGGCCGGTGTCCGCGTCACGGTTCACGACCGGATCCGGTGCCGATCGCGTTGAGGCGGAGTGCCACGGTCCGACGAGCCGTTCTTCGCTCGAGTCTGTCCACTTTTCGCACCGGTCGCGGGCAGAATCGAAGACGTGCGGATGAGCTGGAAGAACCTTGGTCACGGCTGACTCGGCCGGCGCTGCCGCGCTGTCCGTGGCCGGTTGCGGCGGTGGCGACGTCGAATCAGCGGCGCCAGCACCCCAGCCCGTACCGTCGTCGAGTTACCGTCCGCACGAAGACAACGGCCCCGGCGCCCACCTCGAAGCGGCTCCTGCGCGAGTGCTTGTTCGAGACGGCGTCATCGGCCGCTGGGTCGAAACCCGCCTCACTGACAGCGCGGACCGCCGTCACCCGGCCAGGCGGGGTGACGGTGATCAGGTCGACCTGCAGTCACATCCTCCGGGACCCCCGCCAACCCGGCGAGCCGCGAGGAGTCGACGTAGTCGCTCGCGAGGGTATCCTTCGCGGCGCGGAACCGGTGCACGAGCCGCTCATGCACCGTCTCAAGTTCACCCGCCCACAACCTGACCTCAGAGGTCGCCCTCGTTGTCCGCGGGGCCGCCCGGCGCCGGAGCGTCACTGCTGCCCGTTGATGAGCGCGAAGACCTTTTCGTAGTCCCCGCGCCGCTCGGCATAACGCTGGAGCTTGACCTGGTCGACAAGGATCTCGTGGGCCTCGGGCTGGCTCTCCAGTAGAGCGATGACGTTGTCCGCGAAGTCATCGAGCGGGATCGCGCGTGGGTTGCGGGCGGTGTCCGCGAGGCCGGTGCGGACCACTGGCGGAACCAGCTCGATGACCTGGACGGACGTGTCAGCGTACTGGACGCGGATTGCCTCGGAGAGGGCGTGGATCGCGGCCTTGGTCGCAGAGTATGTGGCTGTGCGTGCCAGCGGGACGGAAGCGAGTCCAGAGGAGACGTTGACGATGGTTGCGGCGGGGCGGCTTTGAAGCTGTTCGGTGAAGGCGGCGATCAGCCGGATGGGGCCGAGAAGATTGACGTTGACCGTGTCCTCGGCAACCGAGAGGAAGCCCTCGGCTGTGTGCCAGTCCTCGGCGACCATGATCCCGGCCATGTTGACGAGGGTGTCAAGGTCTGGATATTCGGCGATCACCTGAGTGGCGGCCCGGGTGATGCTGGTCGGGTCCGCGGTGTCGATGTGGGCGACGCCGAATCCCTCTTCCCGTAGCTCCTCCAGGAGTTCGGTCCTCCGTCCACCGACGACGACCGTGTTCCCGCGGTCTTTGAAGCGCCGGGCCAAGGCGAGCCCGATGCCGCTGGTGGCGCCGGGAATGAAGAGGGTGTTTCCGGTGATGTGCATGGTGTCCTTCAGTTGTGTGCGACGGTGAGAAGCTGCTCGTAGCCCATGTGGTGCATGGCCCGGCGGATGTGGGATGTACTCAGTTCGTTGATGTCGTCCACGCTGAAGCGGGTGAAGTCCACCACGGTGCGGAACGGTCGTGTCCCGTAGGGCAGGGCGAGGACGCGAGCGATCTCGTCGGCGACCGCTACCGGGTCGGGGTCGACCCCCTCGGGGAAGAGGCTGTTGGTGGCCTGCAGGTTCCGTGCGACGAATGGTTCCAGTTCGGCGTATCCCTGGGTCACCGCGGAGTCGCTGGCGCGGCTGGCGTTCGGGAAGTGGTTGGTGCCCCGGGTGAACGGGCCGGGCATCACGATGACGGACTCGATGCCGAGCGGGGCGACTTCATAGCGGGTGGCCTGGGCCATCACGTCGAAGGCGGCCTTGGAGGCGACATAGGGGCCGAGGAAGGGCGGCACGTCGAGTACTGAGGTGCTGCCGACGTAGAGAAGGGTCCCTGACCGTCGCGCGCGGAAGTGCGGAAGGACCGCCCGGTTGACGCGTTGCGCGCCGAGTACGTTGATGTCGAACAGGCGGGCGATGTCCTCGGCGGTGAACGCCTCGACGTATCCGGTGGCGAGGTGACCGGCGTTCTGCACGACGACGTCCAGAACGCCGGATTCCCCGAGGATGGCGTCGATCGCCTGCTGAATGGACTCCTCGGACTGGACGTCGAGGACGATCGGGCGCAGGTCGATGCGTTCGTCTGTGGCGAGCTTGCGCAGTTCTTCGGCGTGATCGGTGGTTGTGTCCCTCATGCTCGCGTAGACACGGTGCCCGGCGCGGGCCAGTGCCCGGGCGGTGAGGTTTCCGATGCCTGTTCCCGCACCGGTGATCAGGACGGTGGACATGTCTGCCTGCTTTCTCTCTGCTGTTCAACGGGGTGACGGCGTGAGGACGGGGTCGCTTTCCAAGGCGGCTATCAATCCCGGGCGGCTGGGAGCCCAGCCGAGCGTCTCGCGCGTGCTGCGGCTGGAGACCGGGTTGTCCATGCTCACGAAGGGGGCGAGGAAGCCGAAACGTGTTGCAGCCTCTTCGGCAGTGACCGCTGCGGTGGGCACACCGAGTCGATGACCGATGGCTTCGGCGATGTCGCGCATTGCGATGCCTGCCTCCGCGACGGCGTGGATGCGTGATCCGGCCTTGGCTGACTCAAGGGCAAGGCGGTAAGCGCGGCCGGCATCTTTCAGTGCGGTGGCGCCCCATCGGTCGCCCCCGTCGCCCACGTATCCCGCGCTGCCGGCAGCCCGCGCGATTTCGATGAGCCCGGAAACGAAGCCGTACCGGCCGTTGCCGTGTACGGCCGGAGGCAGTCGCACCACGGATGCGCGCACGTCCTGCCCAGCCAGGGCGAGGACGGCGTTCTCCGCGTCGATGCGGGGCCCACCGGGCAGTGAGACGTCCTCCGTGAGGACGCCCTGGAAGCCCGCCAAGGCAATGCCGCCGGTCGCGTTCGTCCCCACGAAGGGTTTGCCCGAGCCGGCGAGGGCCGAGCCGATCGCCCGCACGGCGGCGAGGTCAGCCTCGACAGCTCCTTCCAGATCGCCACCGCTCTGACGCTGGTGGTCGAACGCGAGGTGGACGACCCCGTCGGCCTTCGCCGCAGCGGCGGCAAGGCCGTCAAGGTCCGACAGGTCGCCCAGGTGCACTTCGGCACCCAGACTCTCGACCTTCACAGCAGCCTCATCGGAACGGACGAGACCGACGACGGTGTGTCCCGCGCCGATCAACTCCGGGATGAGGGCGGACGCGATGTGCCCGGACGCGCCGGTGACGAAAACGCGCATGGTCAAGCTCCTCCCCCAGGCCTCGCTTGCTGCGAGGCCAGCTATTTCAGTGCCTGCAATCAGCATAGGGTATGACTACAGTGACTGCAATCGCTATCTTTGGGCCATGCCGCGATGGGAGCCGAACGCCGTAGGACGCCTGCACGACGCAGCCCTCGCCCTCTTCACCGAACAGGGCTACGACCAGACGACGGTCGCGCAGATCGCCGCACGCGCCGGCCTGACCGAGCGCACCTTCTTCAACCACTTCTCCAGCAAGCGCGAAGTCCTCTTCGGCCGCACCTCGGAAATCCAGAAGCAGGTCCTGGCCCGTGAGATCCACGCCAGCCCGGCCGACCTGCGACCGATCGACGTGGTGGTACGGGCGCTGCGTGCTGCCGCCGACGAGGTGCTGGAGGAATTCCGTGAGCCGGCCGCGCCCCGGCGGACGATCATCGAGGCCACGCCCGAGCTCCAGGAGCGGGAAGAAGCCAAACGCGCCGCACTTACCGCCACAATGGCCGGCGCCCTCCGTGAACGCGGTGTCGACGCGCAAACCGCGCTCCTGGCGGCAGGGGCCGGCATGCTCATCCAGCAGGCGGCTGAACAGCGCTGGATTCAGCCAGCGGAACGGCGGCCGCTGCGCGACCTGATCAGTGAAGCGCTCTCGTCGCTCCGGTCGGTCACGGGGACGGATGCGGTGTGACGGTGCAGACCGTTACCTGCGGCACCGTCGCGGAGAGCCTTGTTCCGAGTGCCGTCCCGCCAGCAGGACGTTCTTGAGCCGAACAGGTCGGGCAACTGATCGCCGCCTACCGGTCCGCCGCGACGGTGTGTGAGCTCGCCGAGCGATTCGGCATCGAACGCGGACAGCCAGCTACATCCTGGCGGAACCGAACATCTGTGGGCGACACCGCAGCAGGTCGTCGCGATCGCCGCGCAGGCCGGCGCGCTGGTCGGGCTGTGGGCCGGGGTGCCCATCATCACCGAGGCCTGGACGGGCGCCCGCTGGGGTGAGCTGACCGGCCTGCAACGCCCACCTCGACGACGGTGAGATCGTCATCGACCCGCAGATCGGCGCCCTGCACGAAGTCAACGGACAACTGGAACTCGAACCGCCCAAGACGGCGTGTTCCGCGCACACCATCTCCCTGCCACCGTTCCTCATCCCGCCGCTGCAGGCGTGTCTCGACAGTCATGACCATCCGCACGTGTTCGTCAGCGCCGAGCACCAGCTGCTGCGGCGGTCGAACTTCGCGCGCCGGGCGATGCGGCCCGCCGCGGACGGGAACTCCCACGGCCCGCTGACCTGGGCTTCCCTCCAGAGCCAGCGGACCCAAACAGACCGTCGGGCTGACAGGATTTGAACCTGCCATCGACCCCAAGTGCGACATCTGCAAGCCGCTGACCTGCTTTTGCTCCTGCTCGTCCCAGCGAAGTGGCCGGCATCGACATGCCGGCCGAGGACGCTGGTTAGCCTGGTCTGAGATCCGTCGGTACGCCACCTGCGGCACATAAGCCTTCCCGGTGTGCCAGCGGGACGCGTCCCTGGCGGACGAAGGCGTGCCAGACGGCTAACCTCGACGTAGCAGGCTTGGCCGCGAGGGCCGCCCCTGGCGCTCCTCTCAATCTGAGCTACACGGCACCACCGCCGACATCAGGAGGGGCCCGGTCGGGACATCGGTCCAGCCGGGCAGGCAAATCCGCTCGACACCGGCTCGCCGATCAGGGGGTGGTTAGGGCACCAGTCGAGCCCACTCGCCGAGCGCGCGGGCGAATCCGTCGTCATCGTGCGGGTCGAGTTCGGCGCGGATCTCTGATTGGCGGTCGCGGCTCCCTGGGCACGACGAGGTGCGCGAGCATGGGGTCGCCCTCGGCGGCGACCCGGCCACCGTGCCCCTCGCAGACGGCAACGAGTTGTTCGATGCGGGCCAGCCGGTCGCGGATGGCTCACCGCTCGGACGGCGACTGATCCGGTTCCCAGCCTCGCACCAGCCAGGCAGCGGCACCTTCCGGGAGCGGCCCGGTTTGGCCGTTGCGCAGCGACCGGGTGATCTCGCAGGTCGGCCGGGCGCGGGACGTCGCTGCTGGTTCCTGGCCCGCCGAGAGGGACCGCAGCGCCTCCGCTCACCCCGGCAGGGATCCAGATCACTTTCGATATAGCTTTACGAAAAGCTATATCGAAAGCTAAAGTTGTGTCGTGACCAAGCGCGGAGAACCCAGCTCTGCACGAAGCCGACCGAGCGTGTACGTAGGTTTCGCTCGCCACGTGGGCAGGTTCCACGCGCTCCTCGACCGCGAAGTTGTGACAGCAGTGGGGAAACTGGGGCTGTCCCGGTCCGAATTCGACGTGCTCACCGCTCTGCTGGCGACGGCGGACGGAGAAGCACGCCCGGGAGACCTGTCCGCGGGGCTTCTTCTCACCACAGGAGGCACGAGCAACATCCTGCGCCGCCTGGAACGTGAACGGCTCGTCGAACGAGCGGGCGGCAGCTCGGACCGGCGAAGCTATCGCATTCGCCTCACCCCCGCTGGTGCTGCCCGCGCACGGGAGGCACTGTCACTGGTCGACGCGCGGCTCACCCAGTTGCTCGCATCGATGGAAATCGATGCCATCCGGTCAGGTACCGAGATCCTGCACGAGCTGCTGACACAGCTGGGCGAGGACGGTCCCGTCCACCAGCTCTGATTCCGTGAACAAGTCCTGCCGCGCGATCGTGCCGTCCCTCGTTGTCGGTACGGGTCGCGCGTTCGTCAACCGTCCAAAAAGGATGAATAATGCCCAAAATTCAGCTGCGCACTTACCACCTGTCGTCGCCTGAGGCGGCCAGCGACTACCTGCCTCGGTGGGAGGCACACGTCACGAGCCTTCGGGAGTTCGGCGTCGAAACTCTCGGATTCGCCAAACTTCCCGGAGACCCCTCCGTCGTTGTCGCCGTTGTCAGTTACCCGGACGGGGCCGATCCGGAGGCGGTCATCCGGGAGTACATGGGCAGTGAAGGGTTCGCCGGAGATATGGCCGGGTTCGACATGCGCCAGATCGAACAGGCGGAGACGGTGCTGCTGGGAACTAACGAGCCGAGTGACGCGCCGGTGCAGAGGGCGGCCCGGCCGAACGCCGCGCCGCGTGGCGCTGGAAGGCTGCAGGGCAAGGTGGCCGTCGTCACCGGTGGGGCGCGGGGCCAAGGAGAGGCAGAGGCCCGGCTCTTCGCACGAGAGGGTGCACGCGTCTACCTGTGTGACATCCTCGACGAGCGAGGTGAAGCGGTCGCCGCGGAGATCCGGGAAGCAGGTGGGTGGGCCCGGTTCGTGCACCTGAACATCACCCGGGCCGAGGAGTGGCGGCGCCTCGTCGGTCAGCTCGAAGAGGAGGCCGGACGCCTCGACATCCTGATCAACAACGCCGGCGTCAATGTCCGTCATGACCTGACCGGCACGTCGGAAGACGACTGGGACAGGATCCTGAATGTCAACCTCACCGGGCAGTACCTCGGCATGAAGGAGTGCGCCGCGCTGATGAAGCGCAGCGGCGCAGGCAGCATCGTCAACCTCGGCTCCACCGCGGGGATCATGGGGCATCCGGTCGCCGCGTACTCGTCGTCCAAATGGGGTGTCCGCGGACTCACGAAGGCGGCGGCAACCGAGTTCGCACCGGCCGGTATCCGAGTGAATGCCCTGCACCCCGGGGTCGTCGCGACGCCGATGATGGACGCAGGCAGCGCTCTCTTCGCGGAGTTGGTGCGGCTCACTCCTCTGGGACGTGCCGCCGATCCGGACGAACTGGCGGCTGCGGCATTGTTCCTCGCCAGCGACGATGCCGCCTTCGTGACAGGAATCGACCTTCCCGTCGATGGCGGTTTCAGTGATCTCGCCGCGTACAACCACGTGTGGCACACCATCAACCCGAAGTAGGAACCCGGCTTGCGAGCGGCATCCCAGTCCCGCAGCCGTCGCCGGCAGGCCATTCCCGACCCGGACTCATGGCGCGGCTGCGGGACACCGTCGGGGAGACCATCGTGCTCCCCCAGCTCACGCCGAGACCGACCTCTCCGGGAACCCCGTTACCAGCGGGGCTGGGTTAGCCCAGTTCCGTCCAGGCCGCGCCGGACAACGCGGGCATGCGGGCCGCCTGCCTGCCGAGCGCGAGGGCGGCGGTCCGGACCGCGGGTCCGAGCGTCGCGGTGTCGACCTCGCCCCGCCGTGTGCTGATCGACAGGCCCGCGATCGGCCTGCCCTCGCGGGGCGTGACGGGTGCCGCCACGCACACCACGTCGTGGCCGGATTCCTCGGTTTCATAGGCGATCCCGGCCTCCCGGATCGCCGCCAGCTCGTCCCGCAGCCGTTTGCCGTCGGTGATCGTGCCCGGCCCCAAGCGCGGCAGCCCCGCCTCGATCACGCGGTCCACGACCCCGGGGTCGGCGAAGGCGAGCAGCGCTTTGCCGACGCCGGTGGCGTGCGCCGGCATCCGGCCGCCGACGCGCGAGCCGAGTGGTGGCGCGGTCCTGCTGCGCAGCTTGATCACGTAGACGACCTCGGTGCCGTCAAGCACGGCCAGGTGCACGGTCTGGCGAGTGGCGCTGCGCAGGTCGGACATGTTCGCCATCGCCATCTGCCGCAGCTGGTGCGGGCGCGCGGCCTGCTCACCCAGTTCGAAGAACCGCAGCCCGATCCGGAACCCGCGCCCGGCCGGCTCCAGGAACCGGTGCTCGACCAGCTCGCGAACGATCCTGGACACGGTCGAGGACGCCAGCCCGGTCCGGCGCGCGATCTCGCGCACCCCGAGCGCATCGTCGGGGGGCCGGAAGGCCTCGAACACCCGCGACACCCGGGCGATCATCGACGCCGGAGTGTCCCGCTCACTGGGGCACATGCTAGGAGCGTGCAGGTCAGCGGCGCACGATGTCAACCAACCGCGTTTCCTCTCACAGGGAGTGTTTTTCGTGAGCCCACAGCCCCGCGTCGCAGAGGCGGCCCGCCTGCTGATGCAGGCCTACGACAGCGGTGTCCCGATCCCGCCGTTCACCGGCCTGACCGTCGAGGACGCCTACGACGTCCAGCTGCGCCAGGTCGCGGAGTGGAAGGCGGCGGGCCGCATCGTCAAGGGGCACAAGGTCGGCCTGACCTCGGCCGCGATCCAGCGGCAGCTCGGCGTGGACTCCCCGGACTACGGTCACCTCTTCGCCGACATGTTCTTCGTGGACGGTCAGCCAATCCCGGCGGACGCCTACCTCAGCCCGCGCGTCGAACCGGAGATCGGATTCGTGCTGCGCAAGCCGCTGGCCGGGCCCGGCGTCACCGTCGCGGACGCGCTCGACGCGATCGCCCACGCCGTGGCCGCGCTGGAGATCATCGACTCGCGCATCGAGGACTGGAAGATCGACCTGCCCAACACGATCGCCGACAACGCCTCCTCCGGCGGCCTGGTCCTCGGCTCGACGCCGCTGCCGCTCGACGCCTTCGACCCGCGCACCACCGGAGTCGTGCTGCGCCGCAACGGCCGGATCGTGCAGACCGGCGCCGGCGCGGCCGTGCTCGGCTCCCCGGTCAACGCGCTGGCCTGGCTGGCCAACACGGTCGGCCCGCTCGGAATCACGCTCGACCCCGGCGCGGTCGTCCTGCCAGGTGCGCTCACCGCGGCAGTCGGCGCCGCGGCCGGAGACACCGTCACCGCCACCTTCGCCCACCTCGGCAGCGTCACCGCGACGTTCGCCGGCACCCCCGAGGAGAAGTGATGCCCCGCCCCACCGCCGCCATCGTCGGTCCCGGCAACATCGGCACCGACCTGCTGGTCAAACTGCAGCGCCGGGATGTCTTCGACGTGCGCTACATGATCGGGGTCGACCCGTCCTCCGACGGCCTGGCCCGCGCCCGCGAGCTCGGCGTCGAGGCCAGCGCGGAAGGCGTGGACTGGCTGCTGGCCCAGCCGGAGCTGCCCGACTTCGTCTTCGAGGCCACCGCCGCGAAACCGCACTTGGCCAATGCCCCTCGCTACGCCGAAGCCGGGATCCGCGCGATCGACCTGACGCCGGCCGCCGTCGGCCCGTTCGTGTGCCCCGCGGTCAACCTGGGCGCGCACGCGGAGGCGCCGAACATCAACATGATCACCTGCGGCGGACAGGCGACGATCCCGATCGTGCACGCCGTCTCGCGCGTCACCGAGGTGCCCTACGCCGAGATCGTCGCGTCGATCTCCTCGCGCTCGGCCGGCCCGGGCACGCGGGCGAACATCGACGAGTTCACCGAGACCACCTCGCACGCGATCGAATCCGTGGGCGGCGCCGCGCGGGGCAAGGCCATCATCATCCTGAACCCGGTCGAGCCACCACTGATCATGCGGGACACGGTGTTCTGCGCGATCCCGGGCGACGCCGACACCGGTGCGATCGCCGAGTCGATCCACCGTGCCGTGGCCGAGGTGCAGACCTACGTGCCCGGCTACCGCCTCAAGTCCGACCCCCAGTTCGACCGCCCGAGCGAGCTGTGGGACGGGCACGCGCGGGTCGCGGTTTTCCTCGAGGTCGAGGGCAACGGCGACTACCTGCCACCGTGGGCCGGGAACCTGGACATCATGACCGCCGCCGCGGTGCGCGCCGGAGAGCTGCTCGCCGCCGGATCGAAGGAGACGACCGCGCGATGACGAACCCCGTGCGCATCACCGACACCACGCTGCGGGACGGCAGCCACGCCGTGCGCCACCAGTTCACCACGGACCAGGTTCGCGCGGTGGCCGGGGCACTGGACCGGGCCGGGGTCGAGGTCATCGAGGTCACCCACGGCGACGGGCTGGCCGGCTCGTCGTTCAACTACGGCTTCTCCAAGGTCCGGGACATCGAACTCGTCGCCGCCGCGGTCGACGAGGTGCGCCGGGCAAAGATCGCCGTGCTGCTGCTGCCTGGTCTGGGCACGGTCGCGGATCTTCGCGAGGCCGCGGACGCCGGTGCCCGCGTCGCCAGGGTCGCGACGCACTGCACCGAAGCGGACGTGAGCGTCCAGCACTTCGGCGCGGCCCGCGATCTGGGCCTGGAAACCGTCGGGTTCCTGATGCTCTCGCACATGAACTCGCCGGAGGGCCTGGCGAAACAGGCCCGGATCATGACCGACGCGGGATGCGAGTGCGTCTACGTCGTCGACTCCGCGGGCGCGTTGCTGCCCGGCGGCGTGACCGACCGCGTCACCGCGCTGGTCCAGGAGCTGGGCGAGGACGCCCAGGTCGGGTTCCACGGCCACCAGAACCTGTCCCTCGGGGTCGCGAACTCGCTCGCCGCGCAGCAAGCGGGCGCCCGCCAGATCGATGGCACGTTGCGCGCTCTCGGTGCGGGCGCGGGCAACTCCCCCACCGAAATCCTCGTCCCGGCGTTCGACGCACTCGGCGTGGAGACCGGAGTGGACAGTGAACTGATCCTCGCCGCGGCCGAGGAGGTCCTGGCCCCGATGGTGCCCCGGATGCCGGTCGCCGACCGGGCCGCGATCGTGCAGGGCCGTTACGGTGTCTACAACTCGTTCCTGCTGCACGCCGAAACCGCCGCCCAGAGGTACGGCGTGCCCGCCTACCAGATCCTGAAGCGAGTCGGCGAACTGCGGTACGTCGGCGGCCAGGAAGACATGATCATCGATGTGGCGATCGGCTTGGCCGAGAAGGAGAACGCATGACGACGTGGAGCATCGACACCGCGGCGGACGTGCTGCTGGCCGCCGAGGCGAAGCGGCGGGACCGCGGGCCGATCACCGAGGAGTGGCCGGAGCTCGACCTGCCGACCGCCTACCGGGTGCAGAAGCGGCTGATCGAGAGAAAGGTCGAGGCGGGCGAGACGGTCGTCGGCGTCAAGCTGGGACTGACCTCGCGGGCCAAGCAGGAGCGGATGGGCATCGACTCGCCACTGACCGCGGTGCTGACCGACGGCTACGTGCTGGCGGCCGACGAGCCCATTCCGCTGGACCAGCTGATCCACCCGCGAGTCGAGCCGGAGATCGTGTTCGTCATGGGCAAACGCCTGGCGGGCCCGGGCATCACGGCGGCGACCGCGTTGGACGCGGTGGAGAGTGTCCACGCCGGACTCGAGATCATCGACTCGCGTTACTCCGACTTCAAGTTCACGCTGCCCGACGTGGTGGCCGACAACGCCTCCTCGGCGCGGTTCGTGGTGGGCGGCAAGCCGGTATCGCCGAAGAACCTGGACCTGGCGCTGGAAGCGTGTGTGCTCACGGTCAACGGCACGGTGACCGACACCGCGACCGGTGCCGCGGTGCAGGGCCATCCGGCGGAGGCGCTGGCGCTGGCCGCCAACGCACTCGCCGCGAGGGGCGAGGCGATCGAGGCCGGGCAGATCGTGCTGACCGGGGGCCTGACCGACGCGGTGTTCGCGCACGCCGGCGACCAGATCGGTGCCGAGTTCACCTCCCTCGGCTCGGTATTCGTCACCGCGGCCTGACGTGACAAGGAAGTTCCGCTGCCCCGCTGAGTCGGCCGAGGCCCGCGAAGGGCTGCCTGGTGGCGGAGAGCGAGACCGCCGCCACGACCGGGATGGCCGCCCTGGAGGACCGTCGCCCGACCACGGTGATCGTCACCCTGCTCTTACTCGGCACCTGGAGGAAGATCGGCCTGAAGACGCTTCCCCGTGAGTCGCGCCTGCCACTGCGGCGCACCTTCGAACCCATCACGGATCCGGGCTACTGGTTCGAGGTCGCCCTCACCACGGCTCATCCCGACCCAGCAGGCGCGGCGATGCGGTGACGCCTCGCATCACGCGCACGACCGATTTGCCAACTTGGCTCCGCGGAGAAGCGACATCAGCGCGGCCGGTGCCTGCTCGATTCCGTCGAACGCGGTGACCGGGACCTGGAGACGGCCGCTGGTCATGAGTTCGCGTAACTCGGTCTCGACTGCCGGCGCGCGTTCTAGCTGGTCGGTGACGAGGAAGCCCTCGAGCCGAAGCCGCTGGATGATCACGTTGGCGATGTCCGCCGGTCCGGTTTGCGGCCTGCCGGCCCCACCTCCTCGCTCAGGTCGGCCTGGAGGTCCTGCAGCGTACAACTTCGAGCTCGGCTGCCTGATGGGCAACCTCGGGCAGGAGGTCGTGTCTTTACCCGACCGCTTCCGCGTAAGACTCGAGGAGGTCCTGCGTGGGAGCGCCGGCTCGCGGCCTGCCTCCGGCTGGCGGACGAGGCCGGGGAGCTCGCGGCCGGCGCCGATTGCGACCAGCTTTCGGCGTTCTTCTGGATCGGTTGGGAGGGCGCGGTGCTGCGGGCGCGACTGGTGCGCAGCACCCGGCCGCTCGACGTCTCCATCGCCGGCTTCCTGGCCCGCGCGGCCAGCGATTAGGCACCGACCCCGCTGACCCACAGCCCGAGGAGTAGCACGACCTGCCCGAGGGTGACCTGCGTGTCCGCGTCGCCTACAGCACCCTCAACTAGAAGGACGGCCTGGCCATCACCGGCAAGGGGCCCGTCGTGCGGCGGTTCCCCATGGTGCCCGGCATCGACCTCGCCGGGGTCGTCGAGTCGAGCGACCACCCGTCGCACTCTGCCGGTGACCGCGTCGTGCTCAACGGCTGGGGTGTCGGGGAGAGACCCACTGGGGCGGGCTCGCGCAGCGCGCCCGACTGCGAGGCGACTGGCTGGTGCCGTCGCCGGACGGCGTCAGGGAGCAGCAGGCGATGGCGAGCGGCACGGCTAGCTATACGGCGATGCTCTGCCTCATGGCGCTGGAGCGGCACGGCGTGAGGCCCGGCGACGGCGACGTGCTGGTGACGGGCGCCAACGGAGGGGTGGGCAGCTTCGCGATCTCGCTGCTGAACCGCCACGGCTACTCGGTGATCGCCGCGACCGGCGCCCGGAGCAGGGCGACTACCTGCGGAAATCGGGCGCGACCAGCATCCTTGACCGCGCCGAACGATCCGAGCCGGGACGTCCGCTCGCCAAGGAGCGGTGGGTCGCAGCCATCGACTCCCTCGGCAGCCACACCCTCGCCAACGTCTGCGCTGGCACCAGGACCGAGGGCGCCGTGGCGGCCTGCGGCATGGCGCACGGCATGGACCTGCCGGCCACCGTGGCACCGTTCATCCTGCGCGGCGTGAGCCTGCTCGGCATCAACAGCGTCAACCAGCCCTACGACACGCGCGTCACGACCTGGCAGCGACTGAGCCGGGAGCTCGACCGCGCTCATCTCGAGGAGATCAGCCACGACATCGGACTCAGCGAGGCGATCGCGACCGCCGACGAACTGCTCGCCGGCCGGATCCGCGGCCGGGTGATCGCCGACGTGACCCGCTGACGAGCGGGGTCGCCTGACCTACCCCCGGATCCGCGACTCCAGCTCGGGTCACACCTAGTCGCGGAGGCGAACTCCTGGTCACGGCCCGCCGAGGTCATGGGGAGCATGGCGATCACCTCGACGTCCCGCGGTGCCTTGTACTGCACTGGTGAACGGCGAGGAGGTAGGTTCCGCGAGGTCGATCAGCAGCTGGCCTGTGTCAGTGACACTGTTCGGGTTCACCCTGGCTGGGCTTGGCTTCTGATGACGGTTGCAACCTTCGCTGGCGCAGCAGCCAGCTCACGGCCTCATCATGAGGTGACGCGTCCGGTCCAGGCGCTTGCAACGACTTCTTGGGGAACGCAGCTGATGCGATGAAGGAGCGGTCTCTCCGCTCCCGCCGAACGCTGCAGCCGTATCCCGCTCGGATAAATGACCCTGTCGCGATTTGCGACAGCAGCAGCCGTCACAAGCAGCGTCTACTTACAGCAGCGGCCCCGTCCGAGAGAGGACCGCCTCCGGTACCCAAGGAACAACGATGTCCAATAAGCAGCCGGTTCCGCCACTTGCGGCCACCTGTCGAGCACAGGCAATCCTGCGAGCAGTCGCCGCAGGGCGGGTGCGGATGAGGCTCGGGTGTGAACCCGACCTCTTCATCGATGGTCTCGCCTGCTGCGATCAAGCCATGGCGCATTCGCTCCACCACCTCGGCTTGATCCGCCCTGCCAGGCCCGGAGGCGTCGGCGATCTGGTCACGGCGACGCTTACCGCCGATGGCGTGGACATGATTCGGATGGGCCCATCAGCGGCTTGAGACCGTTGCAGCGGCGGCCACTCGGCCCTGCGGCTGCGCAGCTTCCAGATGGGGTTGAAGTATCCATCGAATTATCGAACGGAGACGATGCATGGGTGAGTATCAGGCGGTCCTTGAGCGCAGCCGGCGCGACCCCAGCGGCTTCTGGCTTGAGGCCGCGGAGGCCATCAGCTGGCACCGTCCGCCCACAACCGCGCTGGACGCGGAGCGGGCGCCATTCTATGGCTGGTTCCCCGACGGGGAGCTCAACACCTCTTACAACGCGCTGGACCGGCACGTGGAGGCTGGCCGGGGCGGCCTGGCCGCGCTCGTTTACGACTCACCGGTGACGGGGTCGAGCCGTACCTACACCTATGCCGATCTGCGGGACGAGGTCGCCCGGTGCGCCGGTGCCTTGGCCGGCCTCGGCGTGGTCAAGGGCGACCGTGTCGTCATCTACATGCCGATGGTGCCGGAGGCAGTGATCGCCATGCTCGCCTGTGCCCGGCTCGGCGCGGTCCACTCCGTGGTGTTCGGCGGGTTCGCGCCCAAGGAGCTGGCCATCCGGATCGACGACTCCGAACCGAAGATCGTTGTCACCGCGTCCTGCGGCATCGAGCCGCACCGGCTCGTGGAATACAAACCAATCATCGACGAGGCGCTACGCACGACCCGTCACCAGCCGCAGAGCGTCGTGGTGCTGCAGCGCGAGCAGTCCCGCGCGCAGCTCACGCCCCGCGACCGCGACTGGCTGGAGCTGATGGCCGCAGCCGAGCCGGCAGACCCCGTGCCGGTGGCCTCCTGCGACCCGCTCTACATCCTCTACACCTCCGGCACGACCGGGCAGCCCAAGGGCGTGGTCCGCGACAACGGCGGTCACGCGGTCGCCCTGGCCTGGTCGATGCGCCACGTGTACGACATCCGCGTGGGGGACGTGTGGTGGGCCGCCTCCGACATCGGTTGGGTCGTCGGCCACTCCTACATCGTGTACGCACCGCTACTGGTCGGGGCCACCACAGTGCTCTACGAGGGTAAACCGGTCGGGACGCCCGACGCTGGTGCGTTCTGGCGCGTGATCGCCGAGCACCGGGTGAAGGCGCTCTTCACCGCGCCGACGGCGCTACGCGTGATCAAGCGGGAGGACCCGTACGGTGAGCTACTGGCGGGCCACGACCTCTCGCGCTTCACCACGCTGTTCGTGGCTGGAGAGCGGCTCGACCCCGAGACCCTGCGCTGGGCCAACGACTTGCTGGACGTGCCCGTGCTCGACCACTGGTGGCAGACCGAGACCGGATGGGCCATCGCGGCGAACCTGCGCGGAATCGAGCCGATGCCGGTGAAGGCCGGCTCCGCGACGGTGCCGGTGCCGGGCTTCGACGTCCACATCGTCGACGAGGGCGGTGAGCCCGTCCCGACCGGAACCGAGGGCGCGATCGTGATCCGCCTGCCGCTGCCGCCGGGCGCGCTGCTGACGCTGTGGAACGACGACGAACGCTACATCGACTCGTACCTGAGCACTTACCCGGGCAGCTACATCACCGGGGACTCGGGCTACCTTGACGAGGACGGCTACCTGTTCGTCATGGGGCGGATGGACGACGTCATCAACGTCGCCGGTCACCGGCTCTCTACCGGCACCATGGAGGAGGTGCTCGCCGCCCACCCTGCGGTAGCCGAGTGCGCCGTGATCGGCGTGCCCGATAGCCTCAAGGGACAGGTCCCGCGCGGCTTGGTCGTGCTCAAAGCCGGTGTTCGGATCGAGGAGGGCGTGCTGCGCGACGAGCTGGTCGCCTCCGTGCGCCGTGAGATCGGACCGGTTGCGGCGTTCCGCGACGTCGCCGTCGTTGAGGCCCTGCCCAAGACCCGCTCGGGCAAGATCCTGCGCCGCACGATGCGGGGCATCGCTGCCGGGAACGACGAGGCACTGCCGGCGACAATCGACGACCCTTCGGCGCTGGACGCCGTGGCCGCCGTCCTGCGGGCGACGCCCTGAGCCGGGGTGCTCGACGGTGGGCGTCCTAGCCGGGAGAGCCCTGCACGGGCCGTTGCTGGAGCACGAGGAGAAGCGCAGCACAGAGCTGGTCGAGACCCGTGCAGCACTGGTTCGACGGGTGGGTCCCTGGCCGAGACACCGACCCAGATGCACGTCCACCCCAAATACCATCGGCTCGACCAGGCCGGGTCGGCTGCTCGGCGCCACCTGACGGAACCCCGAACGCAGAGCGGAGGTGGAGATCGGTCTGAGACTTCCACGTCCTGCGCCAGGACGGGATTGTCGCCGCCTGGTCACCTCATCCGCATCGCCCCAAGCGGCGCGAGCGACCCGGAGGGACCCCGAGGGTGTCCTCGGGAGCCGCTCGGCCGCCGCGAAGTGTCTCGTTACGCGACAATCCGATGCGCAGTGACGTAGGTAACATCGCGTAAGCGCGGGTGGCACCCGGCGGCCGAGCCGTCGACCGCACTCCCCCGACTGGACACTGGAGTCTGGAGGCTGGAGGCCGAGGGATGAATGACTGGCTGCGCACCGCCAGCAGGGCGCGCGACGACGTCTTCTCCAACGCGCTGGATGCACAGGTCGGCGCGGCGGTGGACCTGCGGCCCACTGTGTACGAGTCATGGCGCCGCTCGCGCTTGCAGGGCCTGGCGCCCGAGGCCGTCTCTCCGATGCCGCTGGCCGAGGTGGAGTTCGACGGCTATCTGGCGCGTACGGTCACCCGGATCGTCGAGAAGCGCGCCGCCGCGCTCGACCAGAGTGCCTGTGCGCTGGTGCTCACCGACCGTGAGGGCCGACTGCTGCGGCGCTGGGTGCGCGACGCCGAGATGGCCGCCGGCCTGGATGCCAAGGGCGTGGCGGCCGGGTTCATGATGGACGAGTCCACGGTTGGCACGACCGGGCTGGTCACGTTGCTCACCGGCAGCCCGGAACTGATTCGGGGTCCAGAGCACTTCTCGGAGCTGTTCAAGCAGTACAGCTGCGCCAGCGCCCCGATCTTCCACCCGGTGCGCCGGGTCCTGCTGGGCAGTGTCTCGCTCATCTGCCGCGTCGCCGACACCACCCCGCTCATGCTCTCGTGGGTCACGGAGCTGGTGATGGCCGTCCAGGAGGCGCTCTTGCTCCGCGCCTCTCAGCGCGAGCAACGGCTCTTCGACGCCTACACGACCTACAACCGCGACGTACGCCACCCGATCATCGCCCTCGACGTCACGACCATCATCACCAACGCGGCGGCGGCCCGCCTGCTCGGCGGCGTCGACCAGACCCTGCTGTGGGAGCACGCACGGCGCAGCCTGCGCGAAGGCGACCGCGGCCCGAGCAGCCTGACCCTGCCCGACGGTCAGGTGCTCAAGGTGGACTGCCGCCCACTGGCCCATGACGACACCGATGCCGGCGCCATCCTGATCCTGCGCAGGGACCCGACAGCCCGTGCGCACCGGCCTGCGACCGAGCTCGCGCAGGGCTCCTCCGGATTCGCCGCTGAGGCCTCCGCGGCCGCGGGGAGCCTTGGGCCTGCCCCCGTCGGTCTGCCCGTTGCCGACGCCCCGGCCGCGTTGCCGGGTCTGGTCGGGCGCAGCGAGAAGTGGCGTGCGCTGTGCCGCCGGGCGGCGTCCTTGCGCAACGGTCCCGAGGCTGTGCTCGTGCTGGGCGAGCCCGGCACGGGCCGACTGGCGGTGGCTCGGGCGCTGCAGGACCTGCCGGATGTCCGCGTCGTCGACGCCGTCGAGGCCGTCGCACTCGGCGACGACGGCTGGTGCGGCCTGTTGGCCTCCCAGCTCGGGGACCCCGACACCGCTCTGGTCGTACGCCACGCCGACTTGCTCTCGCCCTCGGCTGCGCTTGCGACCCTGGCTGCGGTACGGCGCACGCCGCCGACCCGAGTGCTGGCGACCGCCCGCAGCGGTGCCGGTGAGCAGGCCGTCCACAACCCGCTGCTCGGCTCCTTCGAGTCGGTCCTCGAGGTGCCGCCGCTGCGCGAGCGCCTCGACGACTTCCCTGTTCTGCTGGCCCGCTTCTCCGCGGAGGCGGCGCGCGGCGGACTGCCCGCCACGTGGTCCCCGGAGGCGGTGCAGGCACTGACCCGGCTCGACTGGCCGGGCAACCTGGCCTCACTGCGGGCGTTGGTCCGCCGTACGGTCACTGGCCGCTCCGCCGGCCGGATCGGCACCGCCGACCTCCCACCGGAGTACGTCGCGCGCGCCGCGCGACGCCAACTGGCCGCGCTGGAACAGATCGAGGCGCAGACGATCGTTCGGGCCGTGCGAGAGGCGGGGGGCAACAAGCACCAGGCGGCATTGACGCTCGGCATCGCGCGCTCCACGTTGTACCGCAAGATTCGCGCGCTGGGTCTGGATCTCTCGGCCAGCACCTACTGATCCGACAAGTGCAGTTGTCCGCCGGCCAACTGCGCGGCTGCGGCAGCGGATTCCTGTGCCATAGCTGCCCGGTCGCGTGTCAAGCCGGCAGCAGGCGGCCCGTTCGATTGACGCTGCGCCCACTATTCAACGGGGGGATATCCGGCCAAGCCGGAATATCCCAATGCGACTGTTCTCCGATATCGCCGGATCGCGCGCTGACTAGCGATTCAAGAAGGCCGAGAGCACAGTGTTGAAGCGCTCGGGGTGCTCGAACTGCGTCCAGTGGCCGCACTGGCCGAAGACGTGCAGTTCGGCGCGCCCGATGAGCTCCAGGAGTCGGACAGCCGAGCTCAGCGGGATTACGCCGTCCTCGCGACCATGAATCACGAGCGTCTCATGTGGCAGCGTGGCGATGCGTTCCTCCGGCACCGCCAGGCGATCCAGCACCTCCTGGTGGGGGTGTGGGAACATCTGCTCGTACGCCTCCTGCCGACCCGGACGGGTGGACGCCTCGAATCGCAGCCGCACCAGGTCGTCGGTGACGAGTGAGGTGTCGTAGGCGAGCAGGTCGACCAGGTCGCGCATGGCCTCGAAGGATGGCCGGTAGCCCCACACTTTCCTCAGGCTCGGCGTGACGGGGAGCGATAGTCCGGCACTGCCCATGAGGGCGAGCCTGTCGACACGGTCGGGGTGCTCGGTGGCCAGGCGGAGGGCCAGCGCGCCGCCGAAGCTGTTTCCCACGACGCTGACCCGGTCCAGCCCGAGGGCGTCGAGCAGCGCGACGAGGTGCTCGACCCAGCGCGACGGGGTGTAGACCCCGTCGGCGGGACGTTGCGTGTCACCGAAGCCCGGGATGTCGGGGGCCACGACGCGCAGGCTGCTCGCCAGGGCGGAGATCGTGGGGCGCCAGGTGCCCCACGCCGTGGCCCCGGGCCCAGACCCGTGCAGCAGCAGGACGGTGCCCGCCACCGGCCGAACGTGCGCGACGTCGTGCACGTTCGTCGCTATCCCGCCGGCGTCGACCGTTGTTCCGATCTCAGGGTTGCTGGCGTCGCTGCCGGTCATCGGGTTCCTCTCGTGCGGCTCGCGCGGTTGGCGGACGGAGCCCTCAGGTCGCGGTCCAGCCGCCGTCGAGGACATAGGAGGCGCCGTTTATCGAGTCGGTGCCAGGGCCGCACAGGAAGCCAACGAGACCGGCGACCTCTTCGGGTTCGATCAGCCGCTTTACGGGTGTCCGAGCCAGCAGCACGTCGGATACGACCTGGTCCTCGGCCACCCCGTGGCGCGATGCCTGATCGGCGATCTGGCCCTCGACCAGGGGCGTACGCACGTACCCCGGTGCGACAGTATTGCTGGTGACCCCGCGCTCGGCACCCTCGACCGCGAGGACTTTCGACAGACCCTCGAGGCCGTGCTTAGCGCTGACGTATGCCGACTTGAAGGCGGACGCTCGATGGCCGTGGGCGGACGTCACGTGCACCAGCCGGCCCCAGCGCCGCTCGTACATCCCCGGCAGGACGGCGCGTGCGAGCAGGAAGGGGGCGTGCAGCATGAGCCGGTGGATCAGCTCGAAGCGCGCGGGTTCGAACTCCTCCACCGGAGCAACGTGCTGAATGCCGGCGCAGTTGATCAGGATGTCGACAGCGCGGTTCCGCAGGCCGAGCGCCTCGATCGCTGCGGGATCGCTGAGGTCGACGGCAAGCGCTTCGCCGCCGACCTCTTCGGCCGCGCGCTCGGCGCCCGCCCGGTCGAGGTCCAGCGCGATGACATGGGCTCCGTCAGCGGCCAGCCGCTCGGCGATGGCCCGGCCAAGGCCGCTGGCCGCGCCCGTGACGGCGGCGACGCGGCCCTCGAGTGCGGGGGTGTCCTGGAGCGTTGCCATGGCCGAAAGCGTATGGAGAAAGTCAGAGATCGGTTGTCGCACTTCGCTACAGCTGCCGTGGCGCGTCCCACTGCCGTCTCGGAATGCGGCAACCGGCAGCGCGATCATCGTGGCAGGCTTGCCCGGGTCGTTCGCCGGATACCTGACGCCGCGAATCGCGCACCGCTACTCGTGGATCCCGTCCAGGTGTGCTCTACGCCGGCCGGCGAACTGGGCGTACCAGGCGATGAGCCCGGGGTCGTCGACACTGGCCGGGTCCAGAACGGATTCCGCGTCCTCTCCCCGGAACAGCCGCTTGAGCGGCACTTCCAGCTTCTTCCCCGTTCGCGTGTGCGGGATGCCCGGAACAGCGATGATCTCGTCCGGCACGTGGCGCGGCGAGGTCCGGGTGCGGATGGTGGCCCGAATCTCGTCGATCAGCTGCTGGTCGAGCCGGCAGCCCTCGGCGAGCCGGACGAACATGGGCATGTAGTAACCACCGTTGCCCTCCTCGATCCCGATGACGAGCGCCTCGGCCACCTGCGGAAGGGACTCGACCGGATCTGTGATGTCCGCGCTGCCCATGCGGATGCCGTGACGGTTGAGGGTCGCGTCCGACCGCCCGTGGATCACGACAGAACCGCGGCCGGTGATCGTCACCCAGTCACCGTGCCGCCAGACTCCCGGGAAGTGCTCGAAATAGGTGGCGCGAAAGCGGCGCTTGCCGTGGTCGTCCCAGAAACCGAGCGGCATCGACGGCATCGGAGCACGCACCACGAGCTCGCCGACCTCGTCCCGGACCGGCCGGCCCCGGTCGTCGTAGCAGTCGAGCGCCACGCCCAGGCATGGCGCGGAAAGCTCGCCTGCCCGCGCCGGGACGTTGGGGGCGGGGCCGGCGAAGGCGGTGCACACATCGGTTCCCCCGCTCATCGAGGCGACCTGCACGTGCGGCCCCAACTGGGCGGACAGCCAGCTCTGCAGGTCCGCGGGGAACGTCGAGCCGGTGACGCCGACCGTGGTGAGCGAACCGAATCGACGGCCGGCTGGTCCGGTGTCGTTCCTCCGGCAGGCGGCCAGGTACGCAGGGCTGGTGCCGAGCAGGGTGAGGTCGAGTTGTTCGGCCAGCCGCCACAGCGTCCCGGTGTCCGGGTGGCCGGGATTGCCTTCGAAACACACGATGGTCGTGCCGAGCAGCAACGTGCCGACGAGGAAGTTCCACATCATCCAGCTCGGCGTGGTGTGCCAGAAGACCCGGTCCCCCGCACGCAGGTTCAGGTGCAGGCCACCGATCTTGCACGACTCGATGGTCACCCCGCCGTGGCCGTGGACGATCCCCTTGGGGCGCCCAGTCGTCCCGGACGAGAACAGCACCCACAGCGGATGGTCGAACGACACGGGGACGGGTTCGAAGGGCGCGTCTTCCGTTCCGGCAGCGGAGTCCCACGCGAGCGTGCCCACCTGCCCGTCGAGCGTGATCGTCGCCCGCAGCGATGGCAACGAGGCACGCAGCTTTTCGACGTCGGCATTGCGGTCGATCAACCGGCCCGCGTTCACGTATGTCGTGCCCGCGATCAGCACAGCCGGATCGAGCTGGCCCAGCCGGGCCACGGCCGCGTCGGCGGCGTAGTCGAGACCGCACAGACTCCACACAGCGCCGAGGCTGGCGGTCGCCAGCAGAGCGACGACCGCCTCCACGCCGTTGGGCAGATACCCCACGACGCGATCACCGCGCGTGACGCCGAGCTCCCGTAGCGTCGCGGCAACCGACGCCACCTGCCGCCTCAGCTCTCCCCACGTCAGCTCGACGGGAACGAACCGCTCGTCGACTGTCACGACCGCGACGGCGTCGGCCTCTCGCCGCTGGAGAACCTCGGACGCGAAATTGAGCTCCACGCCAGGGAACCAGGCGACGTCCGGCATGCGATCCCCGACGAGAACCGGCCCGTCGACAGGCCGCTCCGGCAGGCCGAAGTAGTCCCACACGAGCGCCCAGAACTCCTGTGGGGCCTCGACCGACCACTTCCACAGGCTCCGGTAGTCCTCGTCGAGCGGCAGACCGGTCCGCGACCCGGCCGCCCGCGCGAACTCGGTGATGCGCGCCTTGTCGGCTCCGCTCGTGGTCGGGACCCAGCCGGGTGCTTTGATCGCCACTGACGCCTTGCTCCTTCTAGTCATCTGTCTCGAGGTGGACCACGGGCAGTGATTCCAAGCCACGAATCACGTTGTTCAGGTGCCGTGTCGCCTCCCCGACGTGGATGCGTCGTACCCGCGCGGCGAGCGCACGCAGTATTGCGTGTGCTTCGATCTTCGCGAGCGCCTGTCCCGCACAGGTGTGCGTGCCGTAGCCGAACGCCAGGTGGTCAACGGGATTGCGCTGGATGTCGAAACTGTCGGGGTCCGGGTACTGGCGTTCATCGCGGTTTCCGGATCCGTAGAGCAGCACGACCTGTGCGCCGGACGGGATGTGCGTGTCGTCGACGGTCACGTCCCGCGTGATCTTCCGGGCGAACGCTTGGACGGGTGCATCATAGCGAAGGACTTCGTTGAATGCGCTGGGAATGAAGTCGGGATTCGCGCGGAGGGCGTCCCATTGATCCGGGTGGGTCGCGAAGAGCTGTATCGAATTGGCGATGGCGTTGATCGTGGTGTCCATGCCGGCCGTGGTGTATGCGGCGAGCAACGGAACGCACGAGTCGTGGCCGATCTGTCCGGCGTCGGCCGCGTCGAAGATCGCACGGCCCATGCTGCCGGGTTTCAGGTCCTCGGCGCGCAACGTGCCGAGCCACGCGAACATCTCCTGGATGACTCCGAGGCCCTTCTCGGTGCGCTCGTTCATGGGACCGAAGACCGTGAATGTGCCGTCCGCCCAACGGAGCATGTCGTCACGCGCCCGCTCGGGGAGTCCGATGAGATCGAACACCACCGACAGCGGCAACGCCGCCGCGAGGTCGGTCACGGCGTCGAACTCGCCACGCGTGACCAGTGCGTCCACGAGTTTGCCGGCGCTCGCTTCGATGTCGTCCTTGACCTTCCGCAGGGCGCGGGGCGCCAGCTGCTCGGAGAGCACAGAACGGAGCGTGTCGTGCTGCGGCGGGTCGGTACCGAGCACCGTGCCGACGAGGAAGCCGTTCACCACGTCGTTCAGTCCGACGGCGGCGTCCGAGGAGAACGTTTCCCAGTCACGCAGCGCGGCGCGGATGTGTTCGTACCGCGGCAATGCCCACGCGTCGATCTTGTCGAGGTACACGGCGGCGCCCGACGCACGCAACGTGGCGTAGGCGGGGTAGGGATCCGTGAGGATCGTGTCCGAGAACAGATCGATTTCGGTGTGCGGGACGGGAGCGATCGTCATTGGTCTCTCCAAGGTTGGTTGTCAGGACGCGCGGGACAGGGCCCGTAGTTTGCCGATGGGGACTCGGGTGTTCACCGCGGCGGCCGTTGTGGCGGAGCGCTCGTCCCGCCACTGCAGGAGCAGCTCCGAAGTGCCGGGTGAGCCGTCGAGAATGTGCGGGTTGCCCGCCGCCGGCAGCTTCCCGCAGACCTTGATGGTCAGACCGAACTGTTCGGTCCAGAAATATCCTGCGGGATTCAACGGCGGTGCCCCGTCTCCGTACAGGAGGGCGGCGGCCGCGGTACGCGCTTGCTCGAGGGCACTGTTCCACAGTGGAGTGCGCCGGTGTCCACCGTCGGCGGGGAAAGCGGCGACATCACCCGCGGCGACGATGTTCTCAAGGACACGTCCCCGCGCATCCACCTGAACGCCACCTCTGGCGGGGAGGCCGGTACCGGCGAGCCACTCGACGTTCGGTGTGCAGCCGACAGCACTGAGGATGACGTCGCCTTCGAACTGACGCCCGTCGCCGAGTTCGACGATCGGTGACGTCACGCCCCGGAGCCGGATCGAGGGGTGACACACGAACCGGACGCCGGCTCGCCGGGCGGCCGCCGCGACGAGGTCGGCGAGGTACTCCCCCAGCTGTGCGAGCAGTGGCGGCTGCCGGTCGACGATCGTTACCTCGGCACCGTGATCGACACACGCGGACGCGAGCTCCATTCCGAGTATGCCCGCGCCGACGATCACGACCCGGCAGTGTCCCCGCAGCTCGCGGGCCAGCCACAGCGCGTCATCGAGGTCGCGGAAGGTCGTTTCCCGGGCGCCGGGTTCGGCGGCACCGAGATCGGCGAGCCGCCGAGCGCGCGCGCCGGTCGTGATCGCGAGCCCATCGAACGCGAGGTCGTCGCCGTCGTCGAGCACCAGCCGGCGCGCCTGCAGATCCGCCGCGAGCACCCGGGTGTTCAGGCGCTGGTCGATGTCACCGCCCAACGGTTGCAGCGCGATGTCGCCGGGTTCCTCGGTGCCCGCGAGAACACCTTTCGACAGGGCGGGACGGCTGTATGCGGCATGCGGCTCGGCCCCGAGCAGGGTGATGCGCCCGTCGTAACCGTTGCGGCGCAGGGTGTCGGCGACGACCGCGCCGGCCAGCGACGCACCGACGACCGCGATGTGGCGTAGCCGGGTCGCACTAGCTGTCATCGCGGATCCTGAGTGCGGCGACGGGGCAGACACGCGCGGCGGAGGAAGCATCCGGCGCGTGCTCCGGCCGTAGCTCTTCGACATCCAGGACGAGTTCTCCTTCGTCGTCGAGGTGCATCAGCTGCGGGGCCGTTTCGGCGCAGATGCCGTAACCTTCGCAGCGTCGCCGATCCACGCTGATCTTCATCGTTGCCCTTTCAGTTCCGTCACCGTCTCGCCGATCCAGTCGCAGATGTAGTCCCGGACCACGGGCAGGTTGTCGATGCTGCAGTGCTCGACGCCTCCCTCGCGGTCGGTGAAGATCTTCAGCTCGCGCTTGGGAGAGTTGACGAGGTCGTGGAAAAGGTCGTTGGCGTAGTGGACCGGGATCTGCCGGTCGTTTTCGCCGTGGACGACGAGGAAGGGCACGGTGACCCGGTCCATGATGCCGCGCAGCGTGATCTTCGGTGCCAGAGCGAGAAACTCGTCCAAGTCGTGACAGCCCCACACCCACTTCACGTGTTCCCAGTAGTGCGGGACCGGCCGGTCGCCCTGGTTTTCCAGTCGCCGCAGCTGCACCTGACCCCAGTCGTAGTTGGATCCCCACGCGACACCGAACCGGATACGCGGTTCGAACGCGGTCGCCCGGGGGCCGTAGTAGCCCCCGAGCGACCAGGCGAGCATGCCGACCATGTCCTCGTCGACATCCGGGCGGGTGGCGAGGTAGTCGATGCACGCCGCCGCCCACTGCTCGGTCTCGGGAACGGCCGTCAGGCCGCGCAAGCGCAGCGCCTCGCCGGCTCCGGGCGTGTCGACCATGAGGGTGGCGATGCCACGGCGACGCAACTCCTCCGCGGTGCCGCTGCCGTACAGCTGTTCCTTCGTGCTGTCCAGGCCGTTGAAGAACAGCACGCACGGAACCGGGTCCGGGGTGTCCGGGCGGACCAGGATGCCCGGCAGGCTGGCGCCACCGTAGGGGATCTCGACCCGTTCGGCGGGCTGTTCGGTCAGCTCCAGGTAGCGGGCGAAGGAGTCCAATGCGTTGCGGTAGGCGACCTTGCGGGGCTCGAAGGAATGCGCCTGCATGCGTTCGGCTGTCTGGTAGTATACGGCAGCGCGTCCGTACTTCTGTCCCGCGCTGCGCCGCCTGCCGCGTTTTTCATCCTCTTCGGCCAATTCGACGAGGTTGTCGGCCACAGCGGACCAGGAACGGAAGAACGCCTGTGTCGCCTCGTCGTCGTCAGTGGCCAGGTCGTGCAGCGGGCGGCAGGCGCGGTCCACCTCACCGATCAGACCGCCGACGGCCAGAGCGATCCCGACGGAGAGGTTCCACACGTACTTGTCCGGGAACGGTTCGAACACTGCGTGCCTTTCATCTGTCACTTGATCGCCACCGCGCTCACCGGGGCACCGGAGCCACCGGTGATCGGCAAGGGCGAGGCCACGAACATGAACTCGTACACGCCGTCCTCGGCGCAGTACGCGGCGAGCTCGTCGAGGTCGAACATCTCCCCGAAAGCGATGCCGCCGTGCACGAGCGAAACGATGTGCAGGGGTTGGAAGTACCCGACCTCGTTGGGCCGTACCTCCACGCCCCAGGTGTCGGTGGCGACGGCCGCGATGTCGTGCTCACGCAGCCAGGGCGCCGTGTGCAGTGACAGCCCTGGCGCGGGGCCACCGGCGTAGTCACCCCAGTGGCCCCGGCGCGCGGCCATGAACCCGGTGCGCACGAGGAGGGCGTCTCCCGGGCGCACGGTGAGGTCGTGCGCCGCGAACACCTCCTCGATCGCATCGGGTGTGATCGCCTCGCCCGGCTCCAGCGATTCGACTCCCCGGTGGGCAGGCAGATCCACCAGCACCCCGCGCATCACGACGCGGCCGGTGTAGTTCTCGATGCCGTTGGCCGCGGCGCCGCCGCTGGTGACCTGTCCGGCCGAGCGCCCGTTCCACATCTTGCCTTCCCAGAAGATGTGCGACAGCGAGTCCCATTGGGTGCCGCACTGCGTCGGCATGACGAGCACGTCGTCGGAGAACCCGAAGCCCTTCGCCGGGCCGAACCCGCCCGGCAGCTGATCCTGCGCTCCCGACACATGATCGGTACCGGTAGCGGTGACCAGCAGCTGCGGGTTGTTGCGGAAACCGCCGGGTTGTGGCCCGGCCTGGTCGTACGGCAGGGTCAGCGAGATCGGAATCCCCTTGCGCACCAGCGCTGCGGCGCGGCGGACCTCCTCGGGGCCGACCAGGTTGAGCGCACCGAGCTGATCATCAGGTCCCCAGCGACCCCAGTTCGAGCACTTGTCGATGTACTGGTGCAACAGGCGTGTGTCATCGTCGGCATATTCGGTACCCATCGGAATTCCTTCGATCAGAACGGGCCGGCCAGTCGCTCGAACGCCTCGCCCATGACGCGCGAGTGGTCGGCCCCTGGCGTGTCGGGGTGGGTCTGCCAGTGGCTCAGCAGGGACGCGGTCTCGACCACGTACTTGCAGCGGTCGAAGCGGCGCGTGCAGTAGGCGCGCAAAGCGTCGTCGACCGTCGCCGCGGCGGCCAGTTCCTCACCGAGCACGACCGCGTCCTCCAGGCACATCGCCGCTCCAGCGGCCAGGTGCGGTGTCGTGCAGTGCGCCGAATCGCCGAGGAGAACCGTGCGGCCCCGGAACCACGGGTCAGGCACGAGGACGGTCTCGAACCTCGTGTAGTGGATCTGGTCCGCGTCTTTGATGGCGTCCCGGATTTCCGCCACCACACCACCGAACGGCGCGATCCGTGCCCGGACGACGTCGACCATCTCCTCCTTCTCCGGCCGGTAGCCGTCGTCGATCGGGAACAGGCAGTACATGTACATCCGGTCCGGCGCGGTGGGCGTGAATCCCATCGCGACATCGCCGGCCGGGTGGAACTGCACTTCCGCGGTCACCTCGGCCGGCCGGGGCAGCACCACCCGGAAGATGCCTTGCCCCAGGGGTTGCGGGGTCAGCGGCTCGAAGAGCAGCTCGCGGATGGTGGACCTGATGCCATCGGCACCGATGACCAGGTCGTAGTGGCCGCGCTCGCCGTTGTCGAAGGTGACGTCGGCCGCGGTCCGGTGCTGTTCGATGTGGACCGGCGCGACGCCGGTGCGCACGACTGTGCCTTCTTTCGTCGCGTGGTCGATCAGGATCGTGTGCAGGGTCGGGCGCATCATGCCCAGCAGACCCGGCTGGTCGGTGCCGACCGGCGACGGCAGCGGGAACCGTTCGGCCAAGGTGCCGTCGACGTCGTAGATCTCGAAGTCGGTGACGCCGTACCCCTGGTCGACGCAGTCCGCGTAGACACCGAGCCGGTCGAGTGCGCGCAGCGCTGGTGCGATCAACGTGATACCGCTGCCGAGCGCTTCGACCCGGGGCTGCCGTTCGACCAGATCGACCTCGATGCCCTGGCGCGACAACACCATTGCCGTGGCCAGCCCGCTGATTCCACCGCCGACGATGAGAGCTTTCGTCATGACAGTCATCCGTTCCTGTTTTACAGCGGTGCTGGGGTCCACAGCCCCTGGTCGGGGGAGTTGTGCATGGCCGGGATCATCGGTTCGAAGGGGCCACCGGTGCCCCACTGGTCGGCGACCTCCGGGGCCGCGGAGAACGTGCGTGGTTCCCAGGCCTCGTCGTCGTCGATCCGCTCGAGCTCGGTGGTGTATTCCACGACATTGCCGACGGGGTCGGTGAAATAGGAGAAGGTGTTGTCTCCCGCACTGTGCCTGCCCGGTCCCCAGACGGGATCGCGGCCCTGACGGATGAGCCGCCCTGTCCCGCGCATGAACTCGTCGAGACCGCGCATCTCGAAGGACACGTGGTTCAACGAGGTGTGCGGGCCCTGAGCGATCGCGAGAATGTGGTGATCGGACCGGACTCGCATGAAACACATCTTGTCTTCCAGCCAGTCCGACAAGCGGAAACCCAGATGCGTCTCGTAGAACCGCTTGGTCGCCGCGACATCGGGCGAGTTGACGACCACGTGACTGAGCTTCTGCGGGACCGATTCCCGAGGCTCCAGCGCCCGCCACGGACGTTGTGCGACGTCGCTGGAGACCTCGATGAGGCGGCCGTCCGGGTCGAAGAACCGGAACCCGTAACCGCCACCGGGCGTGCCGAGCTTGTCGGGCTCCCGCACCAGGGTGATGCCGGCCGACCCCAGCCGCTGCGCCAACTCGTCCACAGCGGACGCGCTCTCCGCGGCGAACGCGATCAGGTCCACGCGCTTCGCGGAGTCCTTGCGGACGCGCACGATGTAGGCCTCGGGATTGGCAGGGGTTCCGAAGAACACCACATCGGAGTCCTCGTCGACGATCTCCAGACCCCATGCGGAACGGTAAAATTCGACTGTTTCCCGGAAATCCGGGACGCCGAGCCCCACGTGGCGAACGTGGGTCAGCGGTGACTTCGCTGCCTGAGTCATTGATGTTCTCACTTCATTGTGCGGTCAGCCTCCGCACACGCTAACCGCGCCAACCCCCGCACTGATAGCGATGGATATCGATGTGAACCATCATTGGAATCGATGGATGGCTCAGGGCTGCAGCGCGGCGGCCGCCCGTGCGACTCGGTTGCGCAGCCACCGGTGGGCGGGGTCCGTCTCGGCGCGCGGCGACCAGAACATCGACTCGCTCATCGTGTCGATCGTGAACGGCGGATCGAGCAACCGGATCCCGGCCCGCTCGGCGAAGTACCGGCCGAGCCGCTCGTGCAGCAGCGCCATGAGCCGGGTGCCGCGGAGCATGAACGGCTGGATGACGAAACTCTGCGTGCCGATCTCGACCGGACGATCGATGCCCAGCTCGCGGAACCGGAGTTCGCTGATCGTGCGCAACGAGGTCCCGGCGAAGGACACGTAGGGCAATGTCCGGAACTGCTCCTCGGTGATCCGACCCCCGATCTCCGGATGGTCGCGGTCGACAGCGCACACCAACCGATCGGTGAACAGCTTCTCCGAGCTCGCCTGGAGGTCCTCAGGCATCAGTTCGTCCGGAAAGATCAGCAGATCCAGCTGCGAGCGGCTGACCTGCTCGGCGAAATCCGGCGCGATCGGGCGGACGGTGAAGCGCAGGTTCGGCGCCTCGACCTCGAGCTCGGCCAACAGCGGTCCGAGCAGGATCAACAAGACGTAGTCGCTGGCCATCAGCGTGAACTGGCGATGATCGGCCCCAGGATCGAACCGCCGACCGGACCGGATCGTCGACTCGACCAAGTCCAGCGCCTCACGGAGAGGCTCGATCAGCTGCAGCGCCCGGGTGGTCGGCACGAGCGACCGGCCCTCCCGGACCAGGAGCGGGTCGTCGAAGAACTTCCGCAGCCGGGACAACGACGCGCTCATCGCCGGCTGCCCGACCGACATCCGCTCGGCCGCCCTCGTGACACTGCACTCGGCCATCAACGCGTCGAACGCCAGCAGCAGGTTGAGGTCGAGCCGATACAGCTGCTCACGATCCACGATGTCACCGTCCCGGCCGGCTCATGAGGTCGCACGACCCTAACCCCAGGGCCCGGTGACCATCAACGCGGCCGATGCGCGACACCGGCAGTCATCACCACAACACAATGGCGGTTCGTCAGACGCCGACATTTGACGAACCGGAGCCACCGCTGCATGACTCCCACAAGACGGTTACGAGAATCACCGGGGTTACGGACCATCAGCGGTACTAGCGGAGCCCCGTTAGCCACAAAGGAACTGATAAAGGTCTGGCACTGTACTCCAGGCGCGGAGGCCAACACATCAGCGGACTGCGGGTGCGAGGAACCAACTGTGACGATTAGGGGATTCGAACCCCTGACCCCCGCACTGCCAGTGTGGTGCGCTACCTCTTCCAGCCTGCACTTTCAGAGAATCCGCTGGCCAGTTGGGACAGTTTGGCGTTGAGTCGGACGCGGGACCCGTTCGGGGTCGGCCAGCTTGACGTCGTGCGCGCGGACCGCGAGCCGGCCGCGGATGCCTTGGCCGCTGCGTTCGCCGGCCATGCCGGCGTAGACGATGGCGCCGTGGGAGCGAGGCAAATACACGCCCGGCTCGCGCGGGTCTTGGGTGACGGCCTGGTCGAAGGTCAGCCACGGGGACCATGCGGCCAGGCGGCAGGTGTGATGCCGGCGGCGCGGTCCCGGCCGGGTTGTCGTCGTTGCCGCTGCTTAGCGATCTTGATGACGACGAGCTCCGGGTCCGAGGGCCGGGGGGTGGGGCGCACCAGTGGATCACCTCGCCGACCTTCTTGATGATGTTGCCGCGGGGCCGGTTGAGCGCGGCGGGCTTGCAGTGGTGCTGGAGAACATCGACTGGAAGCCGGGTGTGGTGGCCGGGCTGGGGTGGAGCGGAGGCGGCGCTGGCCGGCATCGCTGCCGCAGCCGGTCGGCAACAGGCGCCGGGCAGCGCGGTGGTGACCGCCGGCTGCGACGAGGCCGCCCGGGACGCGGTCGCGGTGTGGACGTCAGCCCGCTGGGTGCCCGACCGGGGCTCGATCGCGGTGCAACTGGCGAAGCTGGCGCCACCGTGATCGGCGCGGGCCGCGCCCACAATCGCGAAGCCGCCCTCGACCTGGGGCCCGACGTGTTCGTCGACCTGGAGGACGACCGGCAGGAAGACATCGGCGAAGTCGACGTGGTTCTCGACGTGTTCGGCAAGGAGATCGGCGCGCGGTCCGCCGGCGTGGTGCGGGCGGGTGGCACGCTGGTCACCATCACCGCCCTGCCCGAATTCGAGCCGCGGTACGGGCGATCGGTCTTCTTCGTCGTGGAACCGGACCGCGCCCGGCTCGCTCAACTGGTCGGGCTCGTCCGCGAAGACAGCCTGCGTGTCCTGATCAGGTCACGTGATTCGCCGGCCGAGGTGCTGCAGGCCTTCAACGCCGGACGGCAAGTTGGCGGGAGACCGATCGTCATGGTCGACGAGCCCTAAGCGTCGCAGCCAACCGACCGGGTCGCCGCAGCTCGCGACCCGGTCCCCCGCTGGCCCCGCGACGCTCCCGGGCACCGGCGGAAGGACGGGAGCGCAGCTGCCCCAGAAATTCAGGGGCGCACGCGGACGACGGTCTTGCCCTTGCGCCGCTCGGTCGGATTGAGCGCGGGGAGGGCGTCGTCGAGGGATACGACCGTGCCGATGTGCGTGCGGAGGCGTCCATCCCGCACCCGGTCGACGATCTCCACCAGCTGACCCGGAACGGACTCGACGACGAAGTCGATCGCGAGGCCGTCGACCGGGCGCGCCTCGACGGGCCCGACCACCGACACCAGTGTCCCGCCCGGCCGGAGGATGCTCGCCGAGCGCCGCTGGACGTCGCCGCCGACTACGTCGAAGACCAGGTCGACCCCGCCGATGTCGCCGAGGTCGTCGTGCTCGAGGTCGAGGAATTCGTTCGCGCCGAACTCGAGCGCCGCCTGGCGGTCCGCCGCCCGCCCGGTGCCGATGACATAACCACCGAACTCCCGGGCCAGCTGCGTCACCACCGCCCCGACCGCACCGGCCGCGCCGTGCGCCAGGACGCTCTGCCCCGCCCGGAGACGACCGTGCTGGAACAGGCCCTGCCACGCGGTCAACCCGGAAATCGGCAGACTCGCACCCACCGTGAAATCGACGTCCCCCGGCAACGGCGCGAGGTTGCGGGCCTCCACGGCCGCGTACTCGGCAAGGGTTCCGTCGCGGTGCCAGTCCGTGATCCCGAAAACCCGCTGCCCCAGCGAGAGTCCCGTCGTGCCGTAGCCCAGGGCGGTGACCACTCCGGCGAACTCGTGGCCGATGATGGCGTGCGTCCGACCGCGACCCGAACGATCGGCCCACGTCGAGGGCCACTCCCACTCAGCGGGCACGAAGCCCGACGCGTGCACTTCCACGACGACGTCATTGATCGCGGGTGTCGGCTCGGGCCGCTGGGCGAGGGTGATCCCGGCTGCTTCCGCGGCTTGGTCCGTCGCGACGATGGCCTTCATCGGTGCCTCCTGTCTCCTGCTCGCCATTCCCGGGCGAGCGATTTTGGGCTGAACAGCCCACTAACGGGAGTGAACACGACCACGGAGTGGGCTGTCAAGCCCAATCTGGGATACCGTGTGAAGCATGGAAGCCAGAACGGAAGCTCGAGCGCCGCAGAAGCTGACGGGCAAGGGGCAGGCCACGCGCGCCCGCATCCTCGAGCACGCCGCGGAGCTGATCTACGCCAAGGGCGTCCACGCGACGAACAACGAGCAGCTCCGGCGCGCGGCTGGCATCAGCGGATCACAGCTCAACTACTACTTCCCCACCAAGGAAAGCCTCGTCCTCGCGGTCATCCAGTGGCAGGCCGAGCGCGTCCTCACCTTCCACCGCAGCGAACGGTTCACCCGCTTCGAAAGCCTCGACTCGCTGCGAGAATGGGCGCGCTACTACATCGCCTACGAGCGCTCCTGCCAAGAAGGCTGCACCCTCGGCTCGCTCGCCAGCGAGATCATCAAGACCGACCTGGACGTCCGCACCGAACTCGCGAGCGCGTTCCGGCAATGGATAGACATCTTCCGGGACGGGATCGAAAGGATGCAACAACTCGGCCGCATCAGCGCCGAGGCCGATCCCACCCGCCTGGCCCACCTCCTGCTCTCCGCCTTCCAGGGCGGCATGCTCCTCGCCCAGGTCGCCCGCGACATCGCCCCGCTCGAAGACGCTCTACGAGCAGCCATCGATCACGTTCGCGCATTCGCGATGCCCCCCGCCGAGGAACTCGAAGACCAGTAACAGCGAGTGCTATGCCGGTGGGCAACATCCGGCGGGGCCGAGGCGCGTCTGGCTCGGCAGCATCAGCCGGTGGAGACCGAGCAGGCGCCTGGTCGTGAGCGCTGATCCAGGCGGCAGCCTCGTGACTTCCGTCGTCGCGCTTCCCGACGTCGACGGTGTTGTACGGCCAGGCGTTCGACACTGCGCAGTTGGACACCGATTCCGACTTGGGCTCAGGCGGTCGCCATGTGCGCGAACTGGCTTTCGACCACCTCGTGAGGCAGATCCGGCTGGCCGTTGAGCGCTGAAGGCGGAAGCGCCGCCGCATCGAGCGGCGCGGTCGCCGTCGGTCGAAGGGCCGGCCAGTACACGACGCGCTGTAATCCGCGGCGTTATTCTGCTGAACGGCGTGGCGGCGTCGTGGGTCTCACGACGCGATCAACAATCCACCAGTGAGCCGGCAACCCTCTGATGCCGATTCACGGAAGTACCGGCTCAGTACCACCTCGGCATCATGCCATCCTTCAAGGTCACCAGATTCAACTCGAGCACTTCGCGGGGACACGAGCCCGACGATGCCCGGCGAGGTAGTCATAGTCGTTGGCGGAGTCGCCCTCGACACCACATCATCGTCACTTCGACGGCACGCGACGTCCCGCTGCGCCGCGCGAACCAGGCTTTCGGCGGTGGCCACACCAACGGGTCAGCCGAGCACGCGTAGCGCCTGGTCGACCGCCGCGCGCAGCCGTTGCGGGTCGTGGCCCGCGCGGTGGCGTACCCGCAGCCCGGCGAGGGTGGTGAACAGCAGGTCGGCGGTGGCCTCGGCGTCGAGGTCGGCAGCCAGTTCACCGGCGGCGATCCCGCGCCGCAACAACGCGGCGATCGCGACGATCGTGCCTTCGAATGCCGCATCCACCCGCCGGCTGGTTTCCGGGTCGTCCGTGCCCAGCTCGGTGGCGGTGTGGATGACCAGGCAGCCCGGCACGTCGGCGGGCTCGACCATCGAGTAGAGCCAGTCGCGCAACACGAGGCGGACTGGCCGGTCGTCCTCCAGTGCGGCGGTGCAGCGCGCGGACTCCGACGCCTGGTAATGATCCAGAGCGCGCAGGAACAGCGCGTGCTTGTCCCCGAAGGTCCGGTAGAGACTGCTCGGGTTGAGGGCGAGCGCCTCCCCGAGGTCGCGGGTGGACGTGGCGTGGTAGCCGCGCCGATGGAACAGCTCCGTCGCGCGCGCGAGCACTTCCCCCTCGTCGAACTGCCGAGACCGTGCCACGCACCCAGACTACCCCAGGTTGTGGAGCGACTGCTCCCGTTGTACTGTCCAGACCATACGGGAGCGATCGCTCCCAAAAAGGAGGCAGTGATGGACAACAAAGTGGCCGTCGTCAGCGGTGGCACGAAGGGCATCGGCGCCGCGGTCGTCGAGCGCCTGCGCAAGGACGGCTACTGGGTCGTCACGGGTTCGCGCTCGGCTACACCGGAGCAGGGTGACGACCTGACCGTCGTCCGCGCGGATCTCGCGACCGCCGAGGGGGTCGAGGCGCTCGCTGCTGCCGCACTGCGGCTCGGCCGGGTCGACGCGCTGGTCAACAACGTCGGGCAGTTCGAGGCCCGGAGTTCGTTCCTCGACGTCACCGACGCGCAGTGGCAGCAGGGCTTCAACGCGAACGTCCTGTCGGCCGTGCGCCTCACGCGCGCACTGCTGCCGGCGCTGCTGGAGCGCGGCGGAGCGATCGTCAACGTGTCGTCGATCAACGCACGGTTGCCGTTCCCGATGGTGGTGGACTACTCCGCGCACAAAGCGGCGCTGACCAACCTCACCACGGCGCTGTCGGAGGAGTTCGCACCGCGAGGGGTCCGGGTGAACACCGTGTCGCCCGGGCCTGTCCGCACGCCGGGCTGGACCGATGACGGCCGTCTCGGCGACAGCATGGCCAGCGCGTCCGGCACCACCCGCGATCAGGTACTGGACGAGGGCGTGCCCGCGAGCATGGGCATCGCACTCGGCCGGATGGGCGAAGCCGGTGAAATCGCCGACGCGGTCGCGTTCCTCCTCGGGCCCCAGGCCCGGTGGATCACCGGCACCGACCTCGTGATCGACGGCGGGACCATCAAGGCGGCGTGACACTCCCCGGGGCTTCGGGCCTCGGGGTGCGCCCCGAAGCCCGAAACCCGCGGAAAGCCTGCTCTCGCCGAACCTTCGGCGTGATGGACAAGCCCGCGCCCGGCCGCCGTCAGCTCGCCTGGGCAGCCGGCATCCCGTCCCCGGTCCCCGTCATGGCGTCGAGCGCGGCGTCGTCGGTCCTCCGGGCCGTCAGCCGCGCGGGCGGCACACACTGACCGTCCGGCGTGACGAACGCCAGTTGCGCGGCCGTGCCCGTGTCTTCCAGGGTGAACCGTGGCGAGGTGCCGCCGGGACGCGGCCGGTGAGCGCGGCCCCAGCTCGCCAGCGCCGCCATGACCACGTTCAAGCTGCGGCCGGCTTCGGTGAGTACGTACTCCTCCCTGGCCCGCAGCCCCGGCTCCCGGTAGGTCCGCCGCTCCATGAGGCCTTCGTCCACCAGCTGCGCGAGCCGTTTGGCCAAGATGTTCGGCGCGATCCCCAGCTCCTCCCGGAACTCCTGGAACCGTGTCGAGCCCGCCAGCATCGCCTCCCGGACGATCAGCAGCGTCCAGCTGTCGCCGAGCACCTGCAGCGTCCGGGCGATGGAGCAAGTCGAGTCCTTGCCGAGCGTCTTGGGCACGCCACGATCGTACCCACTTGAGTAGCCCCCAGCTAGCCAGCCCGGCCGCCCGGCTGGGTTGCACGAAGAAATCCAGCGATGCTAGCTTGCTGAAAGCAAGTCAGCAGCCTTGCAGCACCCCAGCGCGCCACGGGCGCGCGAACCGTCCGCACTTCGCATCAAGGAGGCCCATCGTGCCGTCGACCCCAGCCCAGCGCCGTGCGGCGTTCGCCGAGCTCGTCCGGTCCCCCGCGCCACTCATACTCCCGGGCGCCTATGACGCCTTCACCGCGAAGCTCGTCGAACGCGCCGGTTTCCCCGCGACCTACCTCGGCAGTTTCGCCGCCGCCGCGAGCACGTTCGGCGAGCCGGACGTCGGACTGATCACGATGACCGAAATGGTGGACGCGGCGCGCCGGATCGTCGAGGCGACCGAGCTGCCCGTGCTCGTGGACGGCGAGAACGGCTTCTACGAGCCCGAGAACATCTGGCGGACGGTACGGGCCTTCGAGTCCGCCGGCGTGGTGGGCATCCACATCGAGGACAACCTCGGCGGCAAGCACACGTCGCGACCGGCGGGACTGATGTCTCCCGAGCGGATGGCGAAGCGCATCCGGGCGGCGCTGGACGCCCGCACGGATCCGACCTTCCAGATCATCGCGCGGTCGGACGCGGCCTGGGTACACCGGGACATCGACGACGCCGTCAACCGCCTGCAGAGCTATGTCGCCGCCGGGGCCGACGCGGTTTTCGCTCCCGCGATTCCCGCGGCCAAGCTGAAGGAGGTCCGCTCGCGCATCGACGCCCCCGTCATGGTGGCCGCGGACCTGTTCGACGCTCCGGGCGGCGACCGCCCGGGCAGCACGCTCGCGGAGTACGCCGACGCGGGAGCGGACATCCTCCTGCTGTGGTACAGCCTCATCGGCGCGGCGGCCAAGAGCGTCACAGCGGTTCTCGACGCGCTCGAGGAGGGCCGGGAGGTCGCCGACATCCGCGGCCTGATGCTCGGGCAGCACACGTTCGAGTCCCTTATGGACTACGCCGCCTACGAGCGACGCGCCGCCCGGTACCAGTGACGCCCCCAGCTCCGCAATCCCGGTCCGTTCTGACGAAAGACGGTAACCCCATGAACAACGACAATCCCACCGGCACTACCGCGTTCACCGACGCGCGGGTGATCGTAGGCGACGGCACCACGGTTCTCGACGACGCCGTGATCACAGTCCAGGATGGACGCATCACCGGCCTCAGCCAGGCCCCGGCCGGGGACCTCACCGGCGCGAGCGTGGTCTCGTTGCGGGGCAAAACGGTCATGCCCGCGCTGGTCAACCCGCACGGGCACATCGGCTACATGCGAGGTGCCGCCTGCGATCCGGGCTTCTATTCGCGCGAGAACATCCTCGACCACCTCCGCCGGTTCGTCTACTACGGAATCAGCACGTTCCAGTGCCTCGGGACCGACCGGAACGGCATCGAGATCGCCATCCGCGACGAGCAACGCTCGGGAATCCTTGACGACCCGGACCTGGCGACCTTCTTCACCGCGGGCTCCGGCCTGGTCGCGGCGCCCGGCCCCGGGCAGGCCAGCGGCGCGCCGTTCTTCGCCGTCGACGCGGTGCACCAGGTGACCGACCCGGCGGACGGGCGGGCCTTCGTGCGCGAGCTCGCGGGGCGGAAGGTCGACGCGGTCAAGTTCTGGATCGACGACCGGGGCGGCACCGCGGCCAAGCTGTCGCCGGAGGCGTGCCGGGAGATCGTCGACGAAGCCCACGAGCACGGCATCCCGGCCGCGGCGCACATCTACACCGTCGAGGACGCGAAGGTCGCGCTCGACGCCGGTGCCGACATCCTCGCCCACATGCCCCGCAGCCCGGGTCCCGACCAGGAGCTGATCGAACGGCTCGTCGAGCGCGACACCGCGGTCTTCACCTCGATGAGCGTGCAGGGCCCGACGCGCACCGAATGGCTGGACGATCCGGCGGTGCGGGAGACGCTGCCGGCCACCGCCATCGAGGAGCTGCGCGGCCGGATGCGGGCGCGAGGCGGGGAACCACTGTTCGACACCGGCGAGACCTACCGCCGCCTGCAGGAGAACTTCGCCACCCTGCACCAAGCCGGCGTCCGGCTCGTCTACTCGGCCGACACGGGCCTGCTCGCGCAGCTCCCCGGGCTCGCCGAGCACCGGGAGCTCGAAGCGCTGGTCGAAGCGGGCCTGTCCCCGATCGAGGCGATCGAGTTCGCCACCCGGCGCTCGTCCCACCTGCTGGGGCTGACCGACCGGGGGACCATCGAGGTCGGCAAGCGGGCCGACCTGCTGGTCCTCGACGCCGACCCGCGCGCGGACATCACCAACACCCGCCGCATCGCCGATGTCGTGCTCGAGGGGCGGGTCGTGGACCGCGAACGCCTGCGGCGGCAGTGGCGAACCGACGGCGAGTGACCCGTTGCCCGATCGGCGCCCCTGCGCGGTAACCCGCGGTGCCAGCCGCTCGTAAGTGCGACCAGCCGAGTACGGCTCCCTGCCGGGCCATCACACCACTCGGACCCCGCCGTGACGCCGGGACCGCCTCGTCGCGGACATCAGGCCGCCACCGTCACACCGCGGCCGAAATGCACGGGCAACCTTTCCTCCAGCGTCTTGTACCGACCGGTCAATATGCCTATAGTTCAGGCAACGTCGCGCACCACTGCTCCCCTGGATCGTGGGCGCGTCGTCCGCCTCCTGCCCCAGCTCTTGTGCGGGGCAGGCGGCATCCACCCGGCCGGCCCCACCGCTAGGAACGGGTCAGATCGACCGGTACAAAGCGCCGCGTGGTGAAGCGAATCTCCCCCGAAGTCGTTGGAGGTAATGATGGTGGTCGAGCAACAACAGGCGGCGCGGGTCAATCCCGCGCGCGTGGCCTTCGCCAGCTTCGTCGGCACGGCGATCGAGTGGTACGACTTCTTCCTGTTCGGTTCGGCGGCGACCCTGGTGTTCAACACCCAGTTCTTCCCCACCCTGAGCCCGTTGGCCGGGACTCTCGCGGCCTTCGCGACGTTCGGCGTCGCCTTCGTCGCGCGCCCGCTGGGCGGTATCGTGTTCGGGCACTTCGGCGACCGGCTCGGCCGGAAGCGGATGCTGATCCTGTCCCTGCTGTTGATGGGCGGCGGGACGGTCGCCATCGGCGTGTTGCCCACCTACGCCCAGATCGGCCTCGCCGCGCCTCTCCTGCTGGTTCTCGTCCGGCTGGTCCAGGGCTTCGCGGTGGGCGGCGAATGGGGTGGCGCCGTGCTGATGGCGGTGGAGCACGCCCCGCCGCGGCGGCGGGCCTTCTACGGCAGCTGGCCGCAGGCCGGCGTCCCGGCCGGGCTCGTGCTGTCGGCCGCGGCGTTCCTCGCGGTGCAGCAGCTGCCGAAGGACCAGCTGTTGTCGTGGGGCTGGCGCCTGCCGTTCCTGGCCAGCGCGGTGCTCATCGCGGTCGGCTTCTACGTGCGTTCCCGCCTCAGCGAGTCGCCCGAGTTCGAGCAGGTGTCGCAGGCCCGGGAAGTGTCGAAGTTCCCGCTGAAGGACACCCTGCGACGTTCCCTCCGCTCCGTTCTCGTCGGTCTGTTCGCCCAAGCCGCGTCCAACATCCCCTTCTACGTGGTGACCGTGTTCGTGCTGTCGTACGGCCCCGGCGAGGTCGGCATCTCCCGCAGCACGGTGCTGACCTGCTTGATCGTCGCCTCGTTGCTGGACATCGCCGCGGTGCCGCTGGTGGCCGTCCTCGCCGACCGCATCGGCAGGCGGAACGTCCTGCTGGCCGGGGCGGTCTACTCGGCCCTCGCCGCGTTCCCGTTCTTCTGGCTGATCGACAGCGGCGCCCCCGCCGCGGTGCTCATCGCGATGTTCCTGTTCGCCTGCCTCGGCCACGCGCTGAGCTACAGCGCCATGGCCGGCTTCCTGGCCGAGCTGTTCGACGCCGAGCACCGCTACACCGGCGTCTCGGTCGCGTACCAGGTGGGCGGGCTGATCACCAGCGGTCCGGCGCCGTTCATCGCCGCGGCCCTGTTCGCCGGCTTCGGTGGCTCCTGGGTGATCTCCCTGTACATCGTCCTGGCGTGCGCGATCACGTTCACCGCGCTCCTGTTCACGCCGCGCCGGCACTGAGCGGCGGGAAAACCGGGACACCGCGCTGATCCAGAGCCGGGCCCCGCGGCCGGAACCGCGGGGCTACCGGCCCACGAGCGTGGTGACCAGTGTTTCGGCGATGGCGCGGAGCTCGTCAGGCGTGTGGTCCACCCGTTCCAGCACGGCGATGCCGCGGGTGGTGGTGACGACCAGGCGCGCGACCGCCCTGATGTCGACGGCCAGTTCCACGCCGTCGTCGATGGCGACGAGCGCGTCGTGGACGAGGTCTTCCAGCTCGTCCAGCATCGCGCGGACCGCGGCTTCCACCCGGGGAGAGTCCGTCGCGGCCTCGACGGCCGTGCGGGTGGACAGGCAGCCGCGGGACGGGGAGCCGGCCGAGAACATGGCGATGCAGTAGTCGAAGAAGGACAGCAGGGCGGTCCGCTTGTCGGGGCCGTTCAGCGCGTCACGGGCGCCTGCGAGGAAGCGATCGGTGTATTCGCCGAAGGCACGAAGGAAGATCTCCTCCTTGCCCCCGTAGGCGTGGTACAGCGAGCCACGCTGAACACCGGTGCCCGCGGCGAGGTCGAGCATCGACGTCGCGCGGAACCCCCGCTCGGCGAAGACGTCGAGCGCGCGCTCGAGCGCCACTCGCTCGTCGAACTGCCGAACCCCGGCCATGAAACTCCTTCCTGTCCCGCGCCCGACGAACTCTACCGGGATCGAAGATGCTGCCTCCGGACAGCGGTAGTGCCACGGCCCAGCCGATCACCGCAGCGGGCCCGAGTGACGACAGCAGGCCCGGCCCGCTCAGCTCGGCCGCCAGCACGACCGCCGTGGCCGGAGCGCGGGCGCCGGCCGCGAGGCAGGCGGCCATCCCCACGACGGCCGCCCCCGGTACCGGGAACGCGGCGCCTACGGCCGCGCCGACGAACAGCGCCGGACCGATGGTGCCACCCACCCCGCCGACGCCGAGGGTGACGCTCGTCGCGAGGATCTTGGCGGCTGCCAACAGAAGCAGGGCGCCGGTGCTTCCGGATCCCGTGGCCGTGTTGGTGATGACATCCTGCCCGATCCCGCCGACCTGGGGCACCGCGAGTACCGCCGCGCCCATCAGCACCCCGCCGACGGCCGGGCGCGCCCACTCGGGCCACCGCCACACCAGATCGGCCGCCCGCCGCACCACGTGCAGGCTCCAGATCAGCGAGACCCCGGCGAACCCGGCGAGCAGCGCCACCGGCACGGTGGCCAGGTGCGGGCCGAACCCGGCGATGTCCGGTGCGGGCAGCCGCAGCGGTTCCCCCGGCAGGGCCCAGGCGACCGTGGTTCCGGACACGGCCCCGGCCACCGTCGCGGCCAGCTCGAGCGGGCTCACGCCGGTCAGCAGGACCTCCACGACCAGGACGACGCCGGCCATCGGCGCCTGGAAGGACCCGGCGACCCCGCCCGCCACGGCGGACGCCACCGTCGATCGCACCAGCGTGACCGGTACTCGCGGCAGCCGCACCAGCGCCGAGCCGAGTGCCGCGGAGATGTGGATGATCGGGCCCTCGCTCCCGGCCGATCCCCCGGAACCGAGAGTGAGACCGGCGGCAATCCCCTTGACGCCCGCGACGCGGGGACGGAGTGGCTCCGCCGTCGCGAGCGCTCGCCGGACCTGCGGAACCCCGCCGCCCCCGGCCTCCGGCGCACACACCGCCAGCAACGGCCCGTAAGCCAGCGCTGCCACTGCCGGGGCGAGAAGAACCACCGGCGCCGGCGCACCGTGCAGCAGCCATCGGCACGCCGCCACGGTCTGGATGAGAGCGACACCGGAAGCGCCGGCCAGGGCACCCGCGAGCACCGCGAGCACCAAGGCCGCGGGCCATCTTCGCGTCATCGTTGAAAGGCCCGTGCCGAAGGCGCCGGCACCCGGCCATCCGGGCCGCCCGCAGTCAGCTCGGATGCGGCCGCCGTGTGTCCGAAAGCGACAGTGTTGGCAGCGCCTAGGTCTAAAACTGACGGAGGTTGTTGACAGTCTGGGCTCCTGATCAAGGGAGGCCTTATGGCTGAGCGAGTGCGGAGCGAGAAGGACCTGGTCAGGCGCGCGAACCGGCACCTGGCCGTTCTTCGTCACGCGGAGTCGATCAGTGGCAATGTCGCGGCGACCTGCCGGTATCACGGCATCAGCCGCACCGTGTTCTACCGGTGGAAACACCGCTACGAAGACGAGGGCATCGACGGTCTGAAGGACCGGTCCAGCGCACCGCCGCACTGCCCGACCATCACCCACCCGCAGGTGGTCGAGAAGATCATCCACCTACGGCAGCATTACCACTTCGGCCCGCTGAAGATCAGCATGTACCTGCGTCGCTACCACGACCAGGAGATCAGCGCCTCCACGATCTATCGCATCCTCAAACGCCTGCGCCTGAGCCGGCTGCCGGCCTCTCAGCGCTACAAGCGCCATCAGCAGCGCTGGAAGCGTTACGAGAAGCAGCGCCCAGGCCACCAGTTGCAGATCGACGTCAAGTTCGTCGAACCGATCACCACCGACGCCGGCCGAAAGAAGCGGTACTACACCGCGATCGATGACCGCACCCGGCTGCGGATCCTGACGATTCACCCGCGGTCTGACCAGAAGACCGCGATCCAGTTCCTGGACCATGTGCTGTCCAGCCTGCCGGTTCAGGTTGAGAAGATCCAGACCGACAACGGGGCGGAGTTCCAGTCGGCGTTTCACTGGCACCTGCTCGACCAGGGCATCGGTCACGTCTACATCCGCCCCGCCACCCCACGTCTCAACGGCAAGATCGAGCGCTCACACCGCATTGACGCTGAGGAGTTCTACCGCCTACTCAACGGCGTCGTCCTCGGTGACATCGCGGTGTTCAACGAGAAGCTCAAGGAATGGGAGGACTACTACAACTATCACCGCCCCCACGGCGGCCCCGGCGCGCCCGCGGCGCACGATCAGGTCGACTGCGGGGTCAGACGCTGGAAGAGTTCCCACGCAGCCCGCTCGACGTGGTTGTGCAGCAGCTTGCCGTCTTCGCGCACCTCCCACACCGCGGTTCCGCTGAACGAGATCGGCCGTCCGTCCGGCTCGGTGCCGAACATTCCCTTGTTGCGGCCGTGCACCCGCCAGCGCGAGGCGACACGGCTGCCGTCGTGGTTCTGGAACGTTTCGACGACCTCCAGCCTGAAGTCGTCGATCTTCTCCCGGAACGCCCGGATCCACGCCTTGAAGTTCTCGCGCCCTTCGATGCGCTCGCCCGCGTTCGTGATGACGAAGTCCTCGACGACGTAGCGGTCCGCGGCGTCCGGGTTGCCCGCGTTCCACACGTCGCGCCAGAACGACTCGACCACGTCCACCGAGTTCACCGGCGACATCGGCAACCTCCTCGACCTATGTTTGACAACACTGTCAAACATAGGCGGTCCCGCCTTCGCAGCCCAGCTTTTTGCGAGCACCGCCACACGACAACGGCCGGGCACCCGAAGTGCCCGGCCGAATCCGTCGTGCGTCGGTCAGCTCGCGACCGTGAAGGCGTCCTCGAACGTGTAGCCGCCGAGCAGTTCCCGGGCGGCCACCATGTACTGGATGGTGGGCGTACCCTCCTCCAGCCAGTTCAGGCGCGCGTCGCGGTAGAGGCGTTCGATCGGGTACTTCCGCGTGTAGCCGATCCCGCCGTGCACCAGCAGCGCACGGTCGGTGACCCGGCCGACGGCCTCCAGTCCGAACTGCTTGACCAGTGACGACTCGGCCGGGATCCGCTTGCCGCTGTCCCATTTGGACGCCGCGTCCGCCAGCATGCCGCGCAACGCGTACACGTCGGCGGCCATCTCGGCCAGGTAGCGCTGGATCGCCTGACGCTGCGCGATCGGCTTGCCGAACGTGACCCGCTCCTGCGCGTACTTCAGCGACAGCTCCAGCGCCCGCGACGCCGTGCCCAGCGAAGAGGCGGCGATGAACACCCGGCTGATCTCCAGCGCCCGCTCCAGGTGCGCGCCGCCCTCGCCCTCGGCGCCGACCAGAGCCGACACCGGTACCCGCACATCCTCGAACGTCAGCTCGCCGTGCTCGGCCCCCTTGCAGCCCATCGTCTCCGGCAGCGGCGCGATGGAGAACCCGGGGGTGTCGCGCGGCACGATGAGCGCCGAGACGTCCTGGTCGGACGTCTTGGCGAACACCAGGAAGTGCGAGGCGATGTCGGAGTTGGTGATGAGCCACTTGCGCCCGTTGAGCACGTACTCGTCACCCTCGCGCCGCGCGGTGGTCGACAGGTCGGCGCCGGTCCCGTTGCCCGGCTCGGTGAGCGCGAAGGCCAGCGACTTCTCGCCGGTCGCCGCGCCCGGCAGGATCTCCTTCTTCTGAGCGTCGTTCCCGATCTCGGACAGGGCGTGCGCGAAGGAGTTGTGCACGTGCACGATGGCCCGGATGCCACCCTGGATCTTCGCGAACTCGGCCAGGATCGGCAGGTACTGCGCCATCGACAGCCCGGCGCCGCCGTACTCCTGGGGCACGATCAGCCCGAACGCGCCACACGAACGCAGCGCGGGCAGGACGATGTCGTACGGAATGGTTTCGGTGTCCTCGATCTGGTGTTCCAGCGGGTCGAGCTCGTCCCAGATCGTGGCGAGCACACTGTCGCGCAGCTTCCGGTACTCGTCGACGGGCAGACCTGCGTTCATCGTTTCCTCCTTGGGATCTAAAGCGTCCAGCCGCCGTCGGCGGCGAGCACCGCACCGGTGCAGAACGTCGCGTCCTCGGCCAGGAAGACCGCGGCGCGGGCGATTTCCTCGACCGTGCCGAACCGCCCGAGCAGCGTGGCATCGGCGATCCTGGCGCGTGCCACGTCCGGGATCGCCGACGTCATGTCGGTGTCGACGAAACCCGGCGCGAGCACGTTGACCCGCACCCCCTTGGGCGCGAGTTCCTTCGCCAGGGAGCGGGCGAAGCCCACGGCCGCCGCCTTGGCGCTCGCGTAGGCCGTGTCGCCGGGGAAACCCACGGAGCCGACCGCGGAGCCGACCAGCACGACGCCGGGGCTCGCCCCCTGGGTCAGCCACGGGATCGCGGCCTGGACGAGCGCGGCGGTGCTTCTCAGGTTCGCCTCGACGACCTGCCACCAGTCGTCGAGATCGATCTTGGCGAGTTTGCCGCCCTGCCACACCGCCGCGTTGAGCACGAGCGTGTCGAGCCGGCCCCACTGGCCGGTGACCTGCTCGATCACCGCCCGGGCGCCCTCGGGCGCGGCGAGGTCGAAGGGCACCGGCAGAACTCGGTCCGGGTGGACCGCGGCGAGCTTCTCGACGAGCTCACCGCCGGTCCGGTAGGTACCGGCGACCCGCAGGCCCCGGTCGAGGAGCTGCTGCGCGATGCCGCCTCCGATACCGCGGGAGGCGCCGGTGACCAGGGCCACCCGCTCGCCGGTCATGCTGTCGTCTGCATCCATCACAGTATTGTACCGATCGGTCTATACGAATAGGTGTGTGACATTCATCGGAAGAGAAGGGTCAGATCCGCTCCACGATCGTGGCGTTGGCCATGCCGCCCCACTCGCACATCGTCTGGAGCCCGAAGCGGGCCCCGCGACGCTCCAGCGCGCCGACGAGCGTCGTCATGATCCGGGCGCCGCTGGCGCCCAGCGGGTGGCCGAGCGCGATGGCACCGCCGTGCACGTTGAGCCGGTCGTGCTCCACCTTGAGATCGTTCATCCAGGCCAGCGGAACCGGCGCGAACGCCTCGTTCACCTCGAACAGGTCGATGTCGTCGGCGGTCAGCCCGGCACGCTCGAGCACCGCGCGGGTGGCCGGCACGACGCCCATGAGCATGACGATCGGGTCGTCCCCGACGACGGCCATCGAGTGCACCCGCGCCCGCGGGGTCAGGCCCAGCTGCTCGGCCTTCTCCGCGCTCATCAGCAGGACGCCCGCCGCACCGTCGGTCAGCGGCGAGGAGTTGCCCGGCGTGATCTTCCAGTCGATCTCGGGGAACCGCCGCGCAGCCGCTTCGTCCACGAAGGACAGCCGGAGCCCGGCGAGCGCCTGGACCGCGGTCCCCGGCCGGACGGTCTCGTCGACGGTCACCCCGGGGGCGTCGGTGACGGTGATCAGATCGGGCGCGAAGGCATCCCGCGCGGCTGCGGCGCGGTGGTGCGAGGCCGCGGAGAACTCGTCCAGCTCGTCGCGGTCCAGCTGCCAGCGGGCGCAGATCAGCTCGGCGGAAAGCCCCTGGCCGATGAGCCCGCCACCGGGAAACCGCTCCGCGATCCGCGAGCCGAGGTGGTCGGCACCCTGGGCGTCGGAGTGCATCGGCACCCGCGACATCGATTCGACACCGCACGCGATGACGATGTCGGCCGCGCCGGCCTGGATCGCCTGTGCCGCGAAGTGCACGGCCTGCTGGCTCGAACCGCACTGCCGGTCGATCGTGGTCGCCGGCACCGAGAGCGGGAAGCCCGCGGCCAGCACGGCGCTGCGGGTGGGGTTGATCGCCTGCTCCCCCGCCTTGGTGACGCAACCGCCGATCACGTCGTCGACCAGGGCCGGATCGAGATCGGCGCGCCGGACGAGTGCGGCGAGGACGTCGGCGAGCAGGTGCACGGGGTGGACGTGCGAGAGCGCACCGCCCTTCTTCCCCTTGCCGACGGGCGTGCGCACAACGTCGACGATGACCGCGTCGCGCACTGGTGTCATGGTTCCTCCCTGGGGCGGGTTCACACCGACCGGCGGGTGCCGATCGGCAGCCGGGACGGCAGGGCGGGCATCGGGCCGCCCGTGCGGCCGCCGGGCACGCCGGCGAACCGATAAGGGACGGGCTCCCGGCCGGGCTGGACGACGACGACCTCGCTCGGGTCGTCGCCGACGGCGCACGAGACCAGCGCACGTGCCACGTCGGGCACGGTGACCAGCGGGAAGCCGAGCCGGTCGAGCTCGGAACGGGCGGCGCCCAGCATCGGCGTGTCGACCAGGCCGGGGCAGACCGCGTGCAGCCCGACCCCCTTGGCGGCGAGCGTGGGCGCGTAGCTCCGGACCAAGCCGATCACCGCGTGCTTCGTCATCGCGTACACCGGATCGAACGGCACCGCGGTCATGCCCGCGAGTGACGCGGTCACGACCGCGCGCCCGCGCGCGGCCAGCAGCCGCGGCACGAGGGCCTGCAAGCCGTGGACCACGCCGTCGACGTTGACCGACCACGCGCGGCGGTAGGCCACGGGATCGACGTCGAGGAGCTCCGCTTCGCCGAGTGCGACGCCCGCGTTCAGCACCAGCGCGATGAGGGGAACACCCGCGGCCGCGACGGCTTCGACCGCCACTTCCCAGGCTCCGGGGTCACCCACGTCGAAGGCCACCGCGGAGGCGGCTCCGGCTTCGTCCGCCGCGCGGCCGGCCGCGTCGATGTCGAGGTCGGCGACGATGACGTGCAGTCCGCGTTCGGTGAGTTGCCGGACGACCTCGCGGCCGATTCCGCCCGCCCCGCCGGTGACGAGGGCACACCCCGCGCTGCTGGTCACGATTCCTCCCGGGATCCGACGCTGGACTGGCTCGAACAATACCTGTATAGACCGGTCGGTACAAGACTTTAGGCAGAGTTCCGCCCGTCTTCGCCGCGCGGATTCCCTATCGCGGCGCCATCCGGATCGCTCCGTCCATCCGGACGACTTCGCCGTTGAGGTAATCGTGTTCGACGATGGTGGCGACGAGCCGCGCGTACTCGTCGGGCCGCCCGAACCGCGGCGGGAACGGGACGCCGGCCGCGAGCCCGGCTCGGTACTCCTCGGCGACGGTGGCCATCATCGGGGTGTCGACGATGCCGGGCGCGATGGTCATCACCCGGATGCCCGAGGACGCCAGATCCCGGGCCGCGGGCAAGGTCAGCCCGACGACGCCGCCCTTCGACGCGGCGTAGGCGGCCTGCCCGATCTGCCCGTCGAACGCGGCGGCCGACGCGGTGTTGACCACCACCCCGCGGGCGCCGTCCGCCAGCGGCTCGGTCGTGGCGATCGCCTCGGCGGCGACGGCCAGCACGATGAAGGTGCCGGTGAGGTTGATGTCGAGGACCTTCCGGAAGAGGGCCACGTCGTGCCTGCCCGAGCGGGACACGATGCGGGCCGACGGGGCGATCCCTGCGCAGTTCACCGCGATCCGCAGCGGCGCGCCCGCGCCGGCGGCCGTGCCGACGGCCGCCTGCACCTGGTCGGCATCGGTGACGTCGGCCTCGACGTAGGTCACCCCCTCGACCGGGGTGGCCGCCGCGACCGCGGCGGGCAGGTCGAGCGCGAAGACCCGCGCCCCCTTCTCGGCCAGCAGGCGGGCCGTCGCCTGGCCGAGCCCGGACGCACCGCCGGTGACCAGGGCAGCGCTGTCGTCGATTCGCATGTCGTTTCCTTCCACGTCGGCGACACCGGCGCAGGGAAGCCACGGAAGGACAAGGAGAACGAGCCGGCCGCGAGGGCCGGCGAGGGAAACCCGGTCCACAAAACCCGTTGGCGGGCAGCCGATGTCCCCTGTTTGTAGCAGAGCAGGCGAAACAACGACAAGCAGTTTCGTACCGAACGGTACACGTCACATTTTCCGCAAGGCAGGTGGCGCGGAATCGTGGGGCCGCTCGATCCGCCTCAGGCCCGGATGCCGTCGATCAGCGCGTCGAGGAACATGTCCGCGACCTCGTCGGGTTTCAGCTCGCCGTCGGGCTCCATCCACAGGTACGTGTAGTTGAGCATGCCCAGGATCCCTTTCACCAGCAGGCGCGGGGTCTGGCGCAGCACCCCCGCGCGCACGCCGTTGTCCAGCGCCTGCCGCCAGTAGCTTTCGTACCGTTCACGGGCCGCGATGACGTGGTCCCGGCGCTCACCGGTCAGTGCGGTGTACTCGCGGAAGAACACGGCCCACTCGGAGCGGTGCTCGGCGATGTTGGCCAGCAGCCCGCGGGCCATCCGCCGGAGCAGCTCCTCCGGAGAGAGATCCTGGTCGAGCAACGCCTCGGCGTAGCTGTTCATCTTGTCGACCTGCTCCTTGCTGATCGCGTAGAGCACGGCCTCCTTGCTGCCGATGTAGTGGTAGAGCGCGCCCCGGCCGAGCCCGACCGCCTGCCCCAGCTCGGCCATCCCGGTGCCGTGGTAGCCGTTCCGGGCGAACAGATCCGCCGCGATGCCGATCACGCGCGCCCTGTTCGCCTCGAAACTCGTGACCGTCATAGCCGACGCCGCCCTCACTCCCGATCGTGGACCGAACGATCCACATGATATCGCCCGGAGGCGCGCTACCGGCGTTCAGGCGTGGTCAGCGCAGACCCAGGAGGTTCCGCACCCGGAACTTCTGCACCTTCCCCGAGGTCGTGCGCGGCAGCGACGTGCCGGTGAAGGTGAACCGGCGCGGGATCTTGTAGGTCGCCAGCTCGCTCTTCAGGTACCGCGTCAGCTCCTCCTCGCCGAGCTCGCACCCGGGCCGCAGGACCACCATGGCCGCGCCGACCTCGCCCCACTCCGGGTCCGGGACACCCACCACCGCGGCCTCGAGGACCGCCGGGTGCTGCGCGACCACGCGTTCCACCTCGGCCGGGTACACGTTCAGCCCGCCGGTGATGATCATGTCCTTCGACCGGCCGGAGATGTAGAGGTAGCCGTCCTCATCGACGTGGGCCAGGTCACCGGTGTGCAGCCAGCCGCCCTCGAGGGTGGCGGCCGTCGCGTCCGGCTTGCCGTAATAGCCGATCATCGTGGCCGGCGAGCGGCAGATGATCTCGCCGACCTCGCCCGGCGCGGTGTCCTGCCCGCGCTCGTCCACCACCCGCACCTCGGCCGCGCTGCAGGCGCGCCCGGCGGAGCCCGCCTTGCCCACGGCCTCGTCAGGTCGTACGTAGGTCATCATCGTGGGGAACTCGCTCATCCCGTACACCTGCAGCACCGCACAGGACGGGAGCAGGCGGCGGGCGTCGGCGAGCGCGGTCAGCGGCACCGGTTCGCCGCCGCTGCAGATCAGCCGCAGCGAGCTGACGTCGTGGTCGCCGAGGCCGGGATGCCCGAGCACACGCTTGAGCACCGTGGGAACGAGCAGCACGGACGTCACCCGGTGCCGTTCCACCATGGCGAGGAACCGCTCGGGGGTGAAGCCGGTACTGGGCGAGAGCACCACCCGCCCGCCCCGCCACAACGTCGCGAGGGCGAGGTCGTGGAACCCCGCCGCCCAGCACAAGGCGGGCACCACCAGGTACACCTCGTCCGCGGTGATGCCGTAGTCCACGACCTGGTGGAAGGAGTTCCACAGCACCGTGGCGTGGGTGTGCATCGCGCCTTTCGGCGCACCGGTGGTCCCGGAGGTGTACTGCAGCAGGAACAGGTCTCCCGAGCCGACCTCGACCTCCGGCGGCGGGCCGGCCCGCGAGATCAGCTCCTCATACGCGAAATCCCCGTCCACGGTGCCCACGCCGACGTACCGGGCGGCCGACCCGCCGGCGCGCAGCTCCTTCACCACCGGTTCCAGCGCCTGCTCGTACACCACCCAGGACGCCGCGCAGTCGTCCAGGATGTAGCGCAGCTCACCGGCCTTGAGCAGGTAGTTGAGCGGCACCACCACCCCGCCGAGCTTGGCGACGGCGAAGAAGAGCTCCACCCATTCGACCCGGTTGTGCAGCAGCACGCCGACCCGGTCGCCCTTGGCGAAACCCTGGGCGTGCAGGGCGGCCGCGAGCCGGTCCGACCGCTCGTCGAGCTCGTCGAAGGTGACCTCACGGCTTTCGAAGACGACCGCCACGCGGCCTTCGTTGACCCGGCCGGCCAGGCGCGGTTTGCGCAGCAGCTCGGCCACCGTGTAACTGTCCATTTTCGCTCCGCTTCAGAAGATCGCGGCGTACATGATCTTTTCCTGGGTGGCCTCTTCCCGGCTGAACTCGGCCACGGTGCGACCGAACCGGGCGACCAGGATCCGGTCCGACACGGCGAGGATCTCCGGCAGGTAGGACGAGATCACGATGACCGCCTTGCCCTCGTCGGCGAGCTGCCGGATCAACTGGTGGATCTCCTCGATCGCGCCGACGTCCACACCGCGGGTCGGCTCGTCGAAGATGACCACCTCCGGGTCCGCCACCAGCGACTTGCCGACGACCACCTTCTGCTGGTTCCCGCCGGAGAGCTCGACGATCTTCGCGTCGGCGTTGATCGCCTTGATCCGCAGCCGGTCGCTCCACTCCTTCGCCACCCGCTTGCGCCGCGCCGAGGACAACCACCACTGCCGCCGCCCCTTGCGCGAGGCGAGCAGGCCGAGGTAGAGGTTCTCGGCGATGGTCATCGTCTCGAAGAACCCGTCCAGTTTGCGGTCCTCGGTGATGTAGACGATCCCGTCGTCGATCGCCTGCTTCGGCACCCGGTAGCGCACGGGTTTGCCGTTGAGCAGCACGCGGCCGCCGTGGATGCGGTTGCGCTTGAGCGCCCCGGCGATGATCTTCGCGGTTTCCGTGCGACCGCTGCCGATCAGCCCCGCGATGCCGAGCACCTCCCCCGCGTAGGCGGAGAACGACATGTTCTTCACGACGTTGCCCAGGATGAGGTTCTCGACCTCCAGCACGCGGCGCTTGCGAACGTCCGCGGTGCGACGCGGCTCGACCCGCGTGGTGCTGCCCAGTTCACGCCCCACCATGTGCCGGACGATCTCGTCCCGGTCGGTCTTGGCCGCGTCCAGGCACGCCACCCGCTCCCCGTCACGCAGGACGGTGACCCGGTCGGCGATCTTGAGCGACTCCTCCAGGGCGTGCGACACGTAGATGACGCCCAGGCCCGCCGCGCGGAGATCGTTGATGACGTTGAACAGGTGGAGCGTCTCCTCGGGGGTGAGGCTCGCGGTCGGCTCGTCGAAGATGACGATCCGCGCCCGGGAGCGCAGGGCCCGCGCGATCTCCACCATCTGCTTCTTCGCCGCGCCCAAGGTGGACACGTAGGCCGTCGGATCCACGTGGAAGTTCATCGACTGCAGCAGCTGCTGGGCCCCGATGTTGAGCGAGCGGAAACGGGTCAGCACCTTTTCGTGCCCCAGCTCGATGTTCTGCGCCGCGGTCATCGTCGGCACCAGGCTCGTCTCCTGGTACACCATCGCGATCCCGTGCTCGAGCGCGTCGTGCGGGCGGCGGAAGTTCACCAGCTCGCCACCGATCCGCAGCTCCCCGCTCGAGTGCTGCACCGCGCCGGCGAGGATCTTGCACAGCGTCGACTTGCCCGCGCCGTTCTCGCCGACCAGCGCGTGCACCTCACCGGCGCGCAGGTCGAAGTCGATGTCGTGGATCGCGTGCACGCCGCGGTAGGTCTTGGTCACCTTCGACATCTCGACCAGCAGGGTCTGCCCGGCCGCCGGGTCGATCTCCAGCTGCTCCACGATGGACTGGTTCATCACGCCTCCCCCGCCCCGGTCACCAGCACCTGGTCCCCGCCGTGCACCGCGATGAACAGCCGGGTTCCGCACTGGCGGGCCGAGGTGACACCGTGCCGCCGGCCACCGCCGCGGCTGTGCATGCTCGAGACCACGTAGCCCTCCTCGTCCAGCCGGGCCACCAGGCCGTAGGACCGCGGGGGCGCCCACGGCTTGATCACGCCGAGCTTGCGGATCTGCCCGCCCTGCAACGGTTCCAGGCCGGAGTCGAGGCCGCGCAGCGCGGGCCGGATCCAGTAGTCCGGCTCGATCGTGCGCATCATCTCCTCGACGTAGTCGCGCTGGGTCAGCACGAACTCCACCAGCTGGGTGCGCAGCGCGAACATCGCCAGCCAGTAGCCGCCCGGGGCCGGGTTGATCCGGCCCGGGTAACCGGGCAGGTTCTCGCGCAAGGTGCGACCGGCTCCGCCGGCCAGCGGGTAGCGGCGGACCCGGTGCGCCCACGCCTCGCAGACGACGAGCGCGTCCTGCCCGGGTGTCAGCGAAACTCCGCTGGCGTAGGCCAGTCCGCCGGCCAGCACGGTGGTGCGACCGGACCGGGGGTCGTGGCGCAGCAGCCGTCCGCGGGCGTTCTGCTCCATCAGGTCCCGGACCCAGTCCCGGCCGTGGTGCCGCGTCGACCCGTCGGTGAGGTAGATCGTGCCGTCGCCGGCGAGCGCGACGTCGGTCGGGCAGTGGATCGGCACACCGGACTCGTCGGCCGCGGTCACCAGCTCCGCCGCCCCGTCACGGCCCACCCGCATCAGGCCGGTCCCCGCCACACCCACCAGCAGGCCGTCGGGACCGGGCTCCAGCGCGCCGGCCGGCCCCGGCAGGGTGGCGAGCACCTCGGAGTGCCGGAAGTCCGGACCGGACACCCGCACCACCCGGTCGGCGGTGCTCACGTACAGGTCGCCGCGCTCGTCCAGGCACACGTCCTCGGGCTCGGTCAGACCGCCGATCGCGGTCGCGACGGCGTCGAGCTCGTCGTTCGGCGTGAGCCCGCCGTCCAGCGGCGGGATGGCCCGGTGCTCGGACCTGCCGGGAAAGAGGAACTCCTTGACCAGTTCCCAGGCTTCGACTCGGGGCATCGGTCCTCCTCCTCAACCGACCGTGGCGGGACGGCCCGCCCGCTCGGTGGTGGCCATTTCGGGTCGACCGGCGCGGAGCTCGACGCGGCCGATCCGGTTGTTCTCGAGCCCCCCGATGTAGAGGTAGCCGTTGTGCTCGCGCATCGACGTGATGGTGGAGTGCTTCTCCCCGCCCGGATCCCAGTAGGCTTCCAGCACCTCTCCGGCGTCGGACACCTTGACCACGCAGCCGTGGTTCATGCTCGGGTAGAGCCATTCGTCGCGCGGAATGCGCTTCATCATGCGGCGCCGGAAGGTGGGCATGCGCATCGCGAGGTCGTAGGCGGGTGAACGCATCCCGTTGAGCGCCACCCAGTAGGTGCCGTCGGAGGCCCGGTTGATGTTGTCCAGGTAGCCGGGGAAGTTGTCCATGAAGATCTCCAGCCTGCCCTTCTTCGGCCCGCTGTGCCAGTACCGCAGGATGCGGCACAGCCAGGTCTGCGCGATGAGCAGCGACTCGCCGTCGTGGCAGCTGCAGATCCCGTTGGGGAACACCAGATCCCGGATCACCGTCCGGGTCTTCCCGGTGGCGGGGTCGTAGCAGAGCAGCCGCCCGTTGGGCCTGCCCTCGACGCCGTCGAGGATCCAGTCGGCCATGTCGAAGCGGGTGGTGGCCTCGCTGAACCAGACCTTGCCGTCCGGTGTGATGTCGAGGTCGTCGGCCATGCGCAACCGCGAGTCGTCCCGCAGCTGGACCCACGTCCGGTTGGTCTCGTCGGAGAGCTTGCGGTGCTTTCCGTCCGGGGACACGGAATACAGACCCATGCCGCCGACGCACACGATCAGGTTCTCGTCGGCGTCGAACGCCATGCCCAGCGGGTGCCCGCCGATGCGGGCGAAGACCTCGCGCTCGCTGAAATCGGGTCCGGAGAAGCGGAGGATCCAGCCTTGCCGGGTGCCGCAGTAGACGCGTCCCCGCGAGTCCACGATCACGTCCTCGGGACCCTCGACCTCGCCGAGCCCGATCGCTTCCGCGTCGCGCAGCCGGTCGTTGATCTCGAACGGGCTGCCCGAGCCCGGCCGGACGTCCGGCAGCGGGCCGTACTCGACCAGGGTCGGGTTGACGTAGGTCTTCTGGATGGCCTTGCCGCGGTTCTTGCCCCACTTGGTGTCCAGACCCACGGCGACGATCAGCACCACCGCGAGCACGGTCTGCAGGACCTCGCCGCCCACGTCCATCAGCAGCAAACCCTTGCCCAGCAGGCTGATCGTCGCCGCGCCGATGAAGGCACGCCAGACGGTGCCCTTGCCGCCGGTGAGGCTGATGCCGCCCAGGATGACCGCGGTCAGCACGTTCAGCTCGAGACCCTCGCCGACGCGCGCGCTGGCGCTGCTCAGCCGCGCCGCGTAGAAGACCCCCGCCAGCGCGCACAGCGCCCCGGCGAACACGTAGCTGATCAGCAGGACCCGCTCCACGCGGATGCCGGCGTGGCGGGCGGCCCGACGGCTCGCGCCGACCGCGGTGATGTGCCACCCGAGCCGCGACCTGCTGAGCACGATGTGCCCGGCGACGAGCACCACCAGCAAGGTGACGAAGCTGAACGGCAGGCCGGCGACCTTGCCCGTGCCGAACCAGTCCCACACCGGGTCCATGACGAACACCGACGCGGTCTTGGCCGAGTAGTGCAGGTCGAGCAGGTTCAGCACACCCCGGAAGATGATCAGCGTGACCAACGTGGTCAGGAATGGCCGCGCCTTGAGGTAGGCGACGATCGTGCCGTTGGTGGCGCCCAGCAGGGCACCGGCCACCAGCGTCAGCAGGATCGCCGGCACGACCGGCACCCCGGCGACGGTGATCAGCAGGATCGCGACCATGTTGCACAGCCCGAACATCGAGCCGACGGACAGATCGATGCCCCCGGAGATCATCACCACGGCCATGCCGAGGCAGATCAACGAGATCTCCGCGAGCTCCGCCGCCGTCGACAGCAGGTTCGCGGAGGTGGCGAAACCCGGGGCCGCGACGGAGAAGAACACGATCACCGCGATCAGGATGGCCAGCGGGATGGCCGGCTCCATCCACCTCTTCTCGAACAGCTCGGCGAAGAACTGTTGCGGCGAGGCGCGGTAACGCAGGTGGCGAAGCCGGTCGCGAACGGTTTCGTGCTCTCGGACGTTGCGCTCAGGTGGGCGGCGCCGCGGTGTCGCGGGCCGCACGTCCGCAGTTGCCGTCATGGTTCTCCCTCTCCGGAGCTGGGGCGCGCCGGGACGCCGCGGGCGGGAGGCGTCCCGGCGGGGATGGGATCAGCGAACGGTCAGCCCGTCGTTCTTGCCGTCGTAGCACATGTTCGGCTGGTTCCAGTTGGACTTGTCGATCTTCACCAGCGGCGTGTAGTCGGCGATCCGGGCCGTGCCGGGGGCCTGCCCGGACTGGACCAGGTACTTCGCGATCGCCACGATGTCCGTGCCCTGCGTGGGCACCGAGTAGCCGTAGGACTGGAAGAACATGCCGTCGCGCACGCCCTCGCAGGCGATGTTGCTGTGGTCGGAGGTGAACACCTTGACCTGGCCGAGCTTGCCCGCCTCCTTGATCGCGGCGGCCGCTCCGTACTGCATCTGGTCCCAGAAACCCCAGCTGGCGCACAGGTTCGGGTGCTGCTGGATCACCGTCGCGGTGATGTCGTGCGCCTTGGTGCGGTCCCAGTTCGCCGCCTGCGTGGAGACGATCTTGATTTCCGGGTGCTGGTCGAAGACCTGCTTCGCACCGGCCATCACGTCGAGCGTGAAGCCGGAGGTCGCGTCGCCCTGCACGATCTGCACCTCGTGCGACGTCTGCGTGTTCGCACCGCACTGCGCGACGATGTCGGTGGCGATCCGGCGGCCGAGGTCGATGGTGTCGGCGCCGACGAAGGCGTCGGACTTGTAGTTGCTCACCATGTTGATCTGGATGACGTAGATCCCGGCCTGCTGCGCCTGCTGGATGAGCTTGGCGAGGATCTGCACATCGAAGTTGTGCACCACCAGCACCGCGGGCTTCTCGTTGATCAACGACTGCACGGCCTCGGCCTGCTTCGCGGTGTCCCAGTTGGGATCGCGCAGCACGTAGTTCATGCCGGCGGCCTTGAACCCGCGTTCCAGCTGCCGGTTCCACTCTTCCATCAGCGGGGTGCCCATGCCGACCGGCACGAACGCGGCCGTCTTGCCCTGCAAGCTGTTCAGCGCGTGGTCGCGCAACTCGCCCGCGGAAGCCGTCGGCGGCACTTGGTTGTTCCCCGCGGCCGTGGTCTGGGCGCTGCCCCCGGTCGAGCAGCCGGTGACAGCCAGCACGGCGGCCGCGGCGAGCCCGCTGATCCGCAGCATCCGCGATTTGCCGATTCGCATGGCAGGACCTCCTTGTCCTTGTGTCGAAATCCGTTGTCCGGGGTTCAGTCGCCCTGGCGGACGGTCTCCTCGTCACGCGGGTGCAGCCGGTTGTCCAGCACGAGCGCCGCGAGCAGGATCAAGCCCTTGATGATGTCCTGCTCGTGCGTGTTCATGTTGAGGATCGTCATCCCGTTGAGCATCACACCGATCAGCGCGGTGCCCACGACCACGCTCAGCACGCTGCCCCGCCCACCGACCAGGCTGATGCCACCGACCACGACGACGAGCAGCACGTCGTAGATCAGCGAGCTGTCGATCACCTGCGTGTTGAGCCCGCCGACGGAACCGGCGACGATGAGGCCGCCGACGAACCCGATCGCGGCGCTGGCCATGTACTCGAAGATGGTGAGTGGCCGGACGGAAACACCCGACAGGGCCGCCGCGCCCGCGTTGTCGCCGTGCGCGTAGATGAACCGGCCGGTCTTGGTCCGCGACAGCATGACCTGCGCCAGCACCGCGGTCACCACGAACACGATGATGGGGACCGGGATGCCGAACAAGGTGCCCTGACCGAGGGCGACGACGAAGTGCCGGTCGCCGGGAAGTTCAGCGATCAGTCCATCGAGGACGGTCGTGCGCGCCAGGCCGTAGACGAGCAGGCCGGAGGCCAGCGTCGCGAACAAGGCCGGGATCTCGGCGAACGCGATCAGGAATCCGTTGAACAGCCCCATCACGAGCACGATCCCGATGCCCACGATCAGCGCGACGGGCGTGCTGACTTCGGCGCGCATCAGCTGGATCGCCACCGCGGTCGCGACGCCCATCGAAGCGATGAGCGAGAGGTCCATACCGCGTGCGATCACCACGACCGCCATCGCCACGCCGAAGATTCCGAACGACGACACGCTGCGGACCAGGTTGACGAGGTTGTTCAGCTCGAGGAAGCCGTTGAGGGTCAGGCCGAAAACCACGAAGAGCGCCACGACCACCACGAGGACGATTTGCTCCTGGGAGATGGTGGCCGGCAGGCCGGATCGCCGCCGCAAAAGAGTTCCGCTCATCGCCACTCCGTTGTCCGATGACTCTGTATCGATCGGTCAGTATCAACGTCGGACCGAACGGTACAGGTGATCTGCGGCGAGTCAATCCCTGATCGAGCAGCCGCGTCCGGACTTCACCCAGATGAGTGACGGCGCTCACAAAATGCTGGTTACACCGCCTGGCGGACCTGCTGCCACATGCTACGCGTGGGTACGTGGACCGCCCTGCCGTCGGCGTCGCGGCCAACCGCTGCCCGTTGCGATCTCTATACTGATCGGTACGCTGACATCGATCGGCGAATCGGGGAGGAACGATGGCACACCGGCGGGACACGTCGGGCGAGTCGACCCACGAGCGCATTCTGCGCGTCGCGGCCGAGATCTTCGCACGCAAGGGCTATCACGCCACCGGCGTCGCCGAGCTCGGCGAGGCGGCCGGCCTGCAGCGCGGCGCTCTCTACTACCACATCCGGTCCAAAGAGGACCTGTTGTACGACCTGTCGAAGCGCCACGTCGAGGAGGCGCTCGAACGGGGCAGGGCCGTGGTGGCGCAAGACATCCCCGCGACGGAGAAGCTGCGCGCGCTCGCCAGGGAACACTTGCGCATCATGGCCGCGCGCTGCGACGAGGTGACCGTGGTGATCCGGGAAATGCACGCGCTGAGCGGCAAGCGCGCGACGCAGCTGACCGCGTTGCGCGACGAGTACGAGAACCTCTTCGCCGAGGTGCTGCGCGCGGGGGTACGCGAGGGAGTCTTCGCCAGCGCGGACCGCGTGGTCGTGCTCGGCGTGCTGGGCATGTTCAACTGGACCCACGTCTGGCTCGACACCGAGCGCGGTCCGCTGTCCCCGGAGGACATCGCCGACCGGCTCACCGACCTCGTGATCCACGGCCAGCTCCGGCCCACCGGGCACGTCGCCCAGCCGACGGCGGCACCCGCCGCGGAACCGGCTCCGGCCACCATCCCCTGACCACCACCGCGGCCGCCGGCCCGGTCACCGGCGCAACCGGCGAGTCCGTCGCGGCCACGATCTCCTGGCCGGCCGCGCTACGCCTTCTCCCGGCCGCGGCTCCCACCGCATCGAACGGCCGCCGCACGACCGGCCCATCGGCCACGTCCCGAGCCACCGGCCGCCGCCGGCGGATCGCGTCATCGCCGAACCCGCCCGCAGCCTCCGCGGCCCGGCCGACCGGACCGCCTACTTCTTCTGGCGGCGGCTCCCGCCGTGCCAGTCCTCCTGCCGCCCCACTTCACCCTCCCGCACGCCGAACGACAGCAGCTGGGGACGTTCCCGGAGGCTGCGCTTCAGCTCCGTGAACCCGGGGAACCGCGCCAGCGCCACCACGTGGTCCCAGAGCTCGAGCGCCTCCTCCTCGGTGGGAAGACGGCTGATCACCGGCCCGAAGAGCGCGGTGCCCTCGGGCGGCTCGAAATGCAGGATGGGCGTGCCGACGTCCTTGCCGGTGAGCGCCAGGGCGGTGTCGGTTTCCGCCTGGATCTCCGCGTCCCAGCCGGAGTCCTCCAGCGCGTCCGCGTAGTCCTCAGGCAGCCCGCACTGCCGCAACGCCTCGATCGCGAGCGCCCTGGTGCCCCGGTGCACCGCGGCGGCACTGCCGCCCGGCACCGGTTCACGCTCGAAGGTCTCCGCACCGAGCACCTCGTAGAACGGCCCGATCGGGTCAGGCCCGTGCGCCTGACGGATCCGCGCGGCGACGCGCAGCAGCTTCAGCCCGGCGGTGTGCGACGCCTCGTACTCGGGCGGGAAGTGCGCGGCGTAGTCGATGTGGCTGTTGAGCAGCCGCAGCGAAATGAACCGCCACTCGACGTCGTAGCGCTTTTGCCGGGCGACGATCCGGACCCATTTGCTCGCCATCCAGGCGAAGGGGCAGACCGGGTCGAAGTAGAAGTGCAGATCAGCGTCGGCCATGGCCCCACCCTACTCTTCTGGACCACTCGGTCTGCCCGGTCACCGAGTTATGTCAAAGCTCACAGCACGTCCTCGGATCGCACCCTTACCCTCCTTTGTACCGATCGATACAGACAGGAGTCGCCCATGCCCGAGCACGTCCAGCTGACGGTGGAGGACGGCGTCGGCGTCGTCCGCCTCGACCGGCCGCCGGTGAACGCGCTGAACCGGACCGTGCGGGAGGAACTGGCCGAGGTCGCCGTGACCCTGACCGTCCGCGACGACGTCCGGGCCGTCGTGATCCACGGGGGACCCAAGACCTTCGCCGCCGGCGCCGACGTGCGTGAGCTCGCGTCGGCGTCCCACGCCGAGATGGTCGCGCGGTCGCGGCGGATCTCGGCGGGCATCGGTGCGCTGGCGTCCGTGCCGAAGCCGACGGTCAGCGCGATCACCGGGTACGCGCTCGGTGGCGGGCTCGAGATCGCCTTGAGCACCGACCGCCGCATCGCCGCGGACGACGCGAAGCTCGGGTTGCCCGAGATCCTGCTCGGCGTGATCCCGGGAGGCGGCGGAACCCAGCGGCTCGCGCGGCTGGTGGGCGAGGCCGCGGCGAAAGACCTCGTTTACACCGGCCGCTTCGTCGGCGCCGCCGAGGCCCTGGAGATGGGTCTGGTCGATGAGGTCGTGCCCGCCGAGGAGGTCTACGACCGGGCCCACGCCTACGCGGCCCAGTTCGCCGAGGGGCCGGCACTGGCCTACGCGGCGGCGAAGAAGGCGATCGAGGGCGGGCTCGACCGTGACCTGACCGCGGGCCTGGACCTCGAGTCGGAGGTGTTCGCCGAACTGTTCGCCACCGAGGACCGCACGATCGGCATGGAGTCCTTCCTCGAGCACGGCCCGGGCAAGGCCCGGTTCACCGGACGGTGAACGCACGACCGGCGGTACTTGTTTATACCGATCGGTACACGCATAATCAGCATTTGACAGGCGATTCCAGACCGATCAGTACACCAGCTGTTCCGGGCGAGGAGGTTGGGCGACGATGCTCAGCGGAACGACCCAGGTGGGTCAGGGCACGTCCGGGGGCTCCGGCGTGATCGGCCCCGACGGACTGGATCATCGGCAGCGTGCCACCCAGGTCACGGTCGCGGACCTCTACGAGCGGGGGTACCGGCAGTACGGCTCCCGGACCGCCGTACGGCACGGGGACAGTGCGATCACCTACCGCGAGCTGGGCGAGCGCGTCCACCGCATCGTCGGCGGGCTCACCGGCCTGGGCGTCCGGCGGGGCGACCGGGGCGTCCTGCTGCTGGGGAACTGCCCCGAGTTCTTCGAAATCGAGCACGCGTTGTTCCTCGGCGGCTTCGTCCGGACCGCCCTGAGCATCCGGCTGCACCTGCGCGAGGTGGTGCACATCCTCACCGACTGCGCCGCCACGGTGGTGTTCGCCGCGCCGGAGTGGGCCGAGCGGCTGGCCGGGGTGCGTGACCAGCTGCCCGCGCTGCGGCACGTGGTCACCGTGGACGGCGGCCCGGGTGACACGACGCTGGAGGAGTTGCGTGAAGCGGCACCCGCGCCCTACACGCGGCCACTCCCCCACGAGCCGGCCGCGATCCTGTACACGAGCGGGACGACCGGGATGCCCAAGGGCGCGACGCTCAGCCACGCCAACTGGGCGGCGATGGTGCGCAACGAGCTCCTGGAGCTGCCACCGGCCCGCGACGACGACCTCGTGCTGCACGTCGCGCCGTTGAGCCACCTCAGCGGGTACGTCGCTCCGTCGTACTTCGTCCGGGGAGCGACCCACCTGACCTGCCCGAAGTTCGACGCCACCGAAACGCTGGAGCTGGTCGAGCGGCACGGGGTGACGATCCTGCCCATGGTGCCGACGATGCTGAACCTCCTGGTGCTCGCAGCCGAGCAGCGCACCGGGGACTACGGGTCGCTGCACACCGTCGTGTACGCCGGATCGCCGATCGCGCCCGACCGGCTGGCCCGGGCACGCCAGGTGTTCGGGGACGTGTTCATCCAGTTCTACGGTCTGAGCGAACTGCCCATCCCCATCGCCTGCCTGTCGCGGCAGGACCACTCCTTCGACCCGGCGGGCGGGATTCCCGCACGCCTGGCGAGCGCCGGCAGGATCAGCCCGTTCGTCGAGGTCAAGCTGGTCGACGACGCCGGCACCGAGGTTCCCCACGGCGAGGTCGGCGAGATCACCGTGCGCGGCGACCAGACGATGATGGGTTACTGGCAGCTGCCCGGGGCGACGGCGGACATGGTCGACGCCGAGGGCTGGGCGAGCACCGGTGACCTCGGGCGGTTCGACGAGGACGGCTACCTCTACATCGTCGACCGCAAGAAGGACATGGTGGTCACCGGCGGGTTCAACGTGTACCCCACGGAGATCGAGAACGTCGTGTCGACGTTGCCCGCGGTGTCCGAGGTCGCCGTCATCGGCGTTCCGGACCCGGTCTGGGGCGAGGCGCTCAAGGCCGTCGTCGTGGTCCGCGACGGGTACTCGCTGACCCCGGAGGAGGTGGTGGCGGTCTGTTCGGCGAACCTCGCGAGCTACAAGAAACCCCGGTCCGTGGAGTTCGTGACCGGGCTGCCCAAGACGGGGTCGGGCAAGATCATGCGGCGGCAGCTGCGGGACCGGTACTGGACCGCCGGTGACCGCAAGGTCGGCGGTTGAGCGAGCTCCCGGCGGAGCCCGGGCCCGTCGAGGACCTGTTCGAGGTCGTCGACACGGCCGCGCGGCTGCTCGGCGGCCCCGTGGTGGTCGAGGACGCGGACTTCCGCGTCCTGGCCTACTCGGCGGTCGCCGGGCAGCCCAACGACGAGGCGCGGCGGTCGGCGATCCTCAACCGCCGCACCCCCGACCGTTGGTTGCGGTGGATGGAGGAGTCCGGGATCCGCCACCGCCTGCAGCGCGACGACCGGCTCATCCGGCTCGACGCACCCTGGCCGTCGCCGCTGCGGCGCTACATCCGGCCGGTCCGATCGGACGGGCACGTGGTGGGCTACCTCTGGCTCATGAGTGACGACGCGGAGCCGGCCCCGGACGTCGAACGCCTCGCCCGCGACTTCGCCGACATCGTGGCCCCCGAACTCGCCCGCCGACGCCGCGCACGAGTCGAGCACCCAGGGGCACGGCTGCTCCGCCGGTTCCTGGGCGGGTACCTGCCCGCCGCCCAGCTGGCCCAAGAGCTCGGGGTCGACGGGGACGACGCCGGCGCCGTGATCCTGGTGTTCGGGACCGGGACCCAGCCCCTCGGCGCGGTGGCGCTGCGCGCGCTGTCCCGGTACACGCGGATGAAGCCGCACACCTGGCTCGCGGGCGCCCTCGGCGCGCGGATCTACCTGCTGCACGTGGCACCGGAACTGTCCGAGGCCACGGTGGGCCAACTGGTGCGGGAGACCTCGGCGGAGCTCGAGCGGGCGGCGCGGGCACCGGTGTGCGCTGCCGCGGGTTCGGCCGTGCACGGGCTCGCGTCCGCGCTCCGGTCCCGCGAGGAGGCCGACCTGACGTTGCGCGTCCTCCAGGCGCGCGAGCGCCGCACCGGCTGCTTCAGCGCCCTGCGGCACGAGGTCCTCCTCGACGAGGTCGTGTCCTTCCTGCGGTCGCGCCCCGTCCTGACGCGCGGTCTGCTGGACGGGCTGAGCACGCACGATCGCCTGCACGGCACCGACTACCAGCGGACCCTGCGGGTGTACCTCGACTCGTTCGGCGACGTCCGGCGCGCGGCGGAGGTTCTGCACATCCACGCGAACTCGCTGCGGTACCGGCTCAAACGGCTGGCCGACCTGGCCCCGCTCGATCTGGACGATCCGGACGCCAGGCTGGCCGTGCAACTCGTTCTCGCCGCGATCCGGTCGCCCTGATTACCCGGCGTCCGCGAGCCGCGGCGGCTGATCCCGCAGCGATGCGCGCCGGACCTTGCCCGTCACCGTCTTGGGCAGATCGGGGACGTAGTCGACGATGCGCGGGTAGGCGTGCCGTCCGATCTCCCGGCGCACCAGGTCCTGGAGCTCGGCGGTGAGGGCCGCGGACGGGGTGGCCCCGGCGTCGAGGACCACCACGGCGCGCACCACCGATCCGCGCCGCGGATCCGGGGCCGCGACCGCCGCCGCCTCGAGGACCGACGGGTGCGAGGTGAGCACCGACTCGATCTCACCGGGGCCGACGTTGTACCCGGCGGTGACGATGACGTCGTCGCCCCGTCCCACGAACCACCACCGGCCGTCCTCGTCGAGCCGGACGACATCCATGGTCCGGAACCACTCCCCGCCGACCAGGCGGGACTCCCACAGGTCGCGGGCGTTGGCGTAGCTGCTCGTCAGCTGGTAGGGCGGGCGCCGGAAGACGATCTCGCCCTGGCCGGGGCCCTCGACGAACTCCCCGTCCTCGCCGAGCAGGCGCGCCTCCCAGCCGGGGACGACACCGGCGAGCGAGCCGGGCACCGTCTCCCCGCCGTCGTCGGCGAGGTCGGCGAGCACCATGCCCAGTTCCGTCTGGCCGTATCCGTCGCGCAGCGGTGCCTCCGACAACCGCCGCCACCGCGCGGCCGTGTCCGCGTCCAGGGGCTCCCCCGCGCTCACCGCACAGCGCACCGAGGACGGGATGCCCCGCTCGGCCGCGGCCACGACCAGCCGGCGGTAGGCCGTTGGCACGGAGGTCAGGCAGGTGACCCCCTCGCGTTCCACGACGTCGAGCCAGGCATCCGGATCGAAGTCGCCGGTGTACATGACCCGGGCGACCCCGCGCACCATCGGGGCCGCACCGGTGGACAGCAGGCCGAACGACCACCCCGGGTCCGTGGTGGTGAACAGGAGGTCCCGCTCACCGGCCGTCACGCTGTGGTCGAACCAGGGCAGCAGCGAGATCACGCCCGCGTGCGGGATGACGCACCCCTTGGGCTCGCTGGTCGTCCCACTGGTGAACATGACGACCGCCGTCTCGTCCGCAGCCGTGCCGGCCATCGGCGTGACCGGGTGACCGGCGTCGAGCTCGGCGGCGAAGTCCCGGTCCCCCTCGAGCAGACCCGCCCCGTCGGCGCCGGCGACGGTGAACACCTGGATGTCGCGCCGCAGCAGCGGCCGGGCGGCCTCCAGGACCTGCCGCCAGCGCTGGTCGACGACGACGGCCTCGACTCCGGCGGCGTTGAGCCGCTGCGCGATGGCGTCGTGCCCGAACCCGCAGAAGAGCGGGACGTAGACCATCCCGGCGTGCCACGCGCCCAGCGCGGCGATCCAGGCCTCGACCTGGCGGGTGAGGATCGCGCCCACCTTCGCCCCGCCGCGCAGCCCCGCGGCGACGAAGGCATCGGCGGCCCGGCTCGCCTGGCCGAAGAGGTCGCGGTAGGTGTGGCGCTGTGCGCTGCCGTCCGGGTGGCACACGACCAGTGCGAGCCGGTCGGCGTCGGCGGCCCAGCGTCCACAGCACTCGTGGGCGAGGTTGAAGCCCCGTTCCGGGTCCTGGTCGAGCGTGCCCAGGACGCGCTTCCACTCGTCCGCGGCAGAGCTGCCGGACTGTCCCATGTGTACTCCTCCTCAGGACCGGGTGACCGCTTCGCCACCACGGATCAGCGGACGGCCGTTCTGGTCGGCGGCCAAATCGGCCACGATCCCCGCGCCGTCCGCCGAACGGACCGAGCCGCGGACGACGATTTCCTCTTCCGGCACGCCGAAACCGCGGAACTGCACCGCGATCCGGCGCAGGGCACGGGGATCACCACCGGCCGCCGTCATCACCGCGCGAGCAGCGATGCCCATCGTGTACAGACCGTGCAAAATGTTGCCGGGCAGGCCCACTCCGCGCGCGTACTCCTCGTCGACGTGGATGGGGTTGAAGTCCTCCGACGCCCCCGCGTACCGGTGCGGCAGGTACCGGTCCGGGGTCACGGCGAGCTCGAAGGTTTCGCCCGGTTCCACAGGCCCGCTCCCCGTCATGCCGAGGTGACCCGGGGACGGTCGACCGCGACGCCCGCTTCGATCAGCTCCGCGATCTCCCGCTCGGCGAAGCCCCAGTCGGCCAGCGCGGCCCTCGTGTGCTCACCGGGGGAACAGGGCGGTGACTGGATCGAGCCCGGTGTGCGGTCGAAGCGCGGGACGGGAGCGGGCTGCCGCATGCCGAACTCGGTCACGTAGGTGCCCCGCGCCTTGAGGTGCGGGTGCGCCATGGCCTCGTCCACGGTGAGCACCGGCGCGAAGCAGACGTCGGTGCCCTCGAACACCTCCACCCAGTGATCGCGGGTCGCGGAGGCGAAGATCTCGGTGAGCCGGACCCGCAGGGCGGGCCAGCGGGACCGGTCGTCCTGCGGCCACTCGCCGGGGTCCAGGCCCAGCCGGTCCAGGAGGAGGGCGTAGAACTGCGGTTCGATCGAGCCGATCGTGATGTGCCGGCCGTCGGCGGTGGCGTAGGAGTCGTAGTACGGCGCGCCCCCGTCGAGGAAGTTGTCCTCCCGGTTGCCGTTCCACACGCCCATGTTCATGAATCCGACGATGCTGGCGAACAGCGCCGCGGTGCCGTCGACCATCGCGGCGTCGATCACCTGGCCCCGGTTGGACCGGGCGCGCTCGAGCAGGGCCGCCAGCACACCGACGACCATGACCATGCCGCCGCCGCCGAAGTCGCCGACGAGGTTCAGCACGGGCGGGGGCGGTGTGTCCCGGCGCCCGATCGCCGCCAGCGGACCGGCCAGCGCGACGTAGTTGATGTCGTGCCCGGCGGCGGTGGCCAGCGGCCCGGTCTGGCCCCAGCCCGTCATCCGCCCGTAGATCAGCCGTGGGTTGCGTTCCAGCACCGGCCCCGGCCCGATCCCGAGCCGTTCGGCCACGCCCGGGCGGAACGGGTCGAGCAGGACGTCGGCACGGTCGAGCAGGCGCAGGACGGTCTCCTGGCCGCGACGCGCCTTGAGGTCCAGGGCGATCGACCGGCGCCCGCGCAGCAGCAGGTCCAGCTCGTGCCGCTGGTGCTCGCCGAGGTCGCCGCCGAGGGGCCGGTCGATCCGCACGACCTCGGCACCGAGGTCGGACATCATCATCGCGGCGAACGGGGCGGGCCCGATGCCGCCGAGCTCGACGACCCGCACACCACTCAGGGGTCCGGACATGTCACCTCCGCATGACTGGGACTGTTTCGGATTTCGGCGTGCGGCTCGGCCGCTTCCGGGATCACGCCTGGCCGTCGGTGCCGCGGACGATCATCGTCCACCGCCCGTCGGCGACGGTCTCACCGAACTGGTTCGCCGAATGGGACGAGAACACGAAGAACTCGAGGTCCCCCTTCGCGTGGACGTCCGCGACCGCGGCACTGGTCGTGATGACGTCGCCGTGGCAGACGGGCGCTCCGAACTCGAACTCCTGCCCGCCGTGGAGCATGCGCGCGTAGTCGATGCCCACGTCGGGGTGCCGGACCGCCGGCCCCATCCACTTGCAGAACACCACCGCGAACATCGGGGGCGCCACGACGTCGCGGAAACCCATCGACCGGGCGACCTCGCGGTCGAAGTAGCAGGCTTCGCCGTGTCCGAGCGCGGTGGCGAACTCCCGGATCTTTTCGATCCCGACCTCGTAGGTCCACGGTCGGAAGGTGCGCCCGGTCAGGTTCCGCTCGGTCATGTCAGCGCAGCCTCAGCACGCTCTTGCCGACGGTCTTGCGCGCCTCGAGGTCCTTCAGCGCCTGCGCGCCGTCTTCCAGCGCGTAGGTCGCGCCGACGAGCGGACGGACGTGGCCCGCCTGGGCGAGCTCGTTCAGCTTCCCGCCGACGCGGCGGATCAACGCGGGGTCGTGCGGCACGTAGTGTCCCCACGCGACGCCGACGGCGTCGATGTTGCGGAGCAGCAACCGGTTCGCCGCGATCTGCGGGATCCGCCCCTCGGCGAACCCGATGACGAGGATGCGGCCCTGTGGCCGGATCAGGCGCAGGCTGGCGTCGAAGCGGTCGCCGCCGACCGGGTCGTACACGAGATCGACGCCTTCGCCGGCGGTGCGCTCGCCGACCTCGTCGATCCAGTCGTCGACGAGGACGACCTCCTCCGCCCCGGCTTCCCGGGCGATGCCGGCCTTGCCCTCGTCGCTGACGACCGCCAGGACGCGAGCGCCGAGCCCGCGGGCGATCTGCACCGCCGCGGTGCCCACACCCCCGGCCGCTCCGTGCACCAGCACCGTCTCGCCGGCACGGAGCCGGCCGCGCTCGGCGAGTCCGAAGTAGGCGGTCTGGTAGTTGACCATCATGCCGACGGCCTCGTCGAAGCCTATGGTGCCCGGGACCGGCACGACGTGCTGCGCGGGCACCGCCACCGTCTCGGCGTAGCCGCCGCCGTGGCCGGCGAACGCGATGACCCGGTCACCGGGCGCGACACCGGCTCCGGCGGGGGCCGACCGCACGATCCCGGCGACCTCCAGCCCGGGCGCGAAGGGCGGCTCGGGCTTGACCTGGTACCGCCCGTGGGTCAGGAGCAGGTCGGGGAACGTCACGCCCGCCGTGTGGACGTCGATGACGACGTCGTCCGGTGCGGGCGAGAGGCTGAGCGATCCGATCCTGAGCGCATCGGGCCCCGTCGGCTCGCTGACGATCAGCGAACGGACATCCTCGCCTCTCATCGGTGTTCTCCTCACTGGGATTTCCGGGCGTTCCTGCAGATCCTGCCCGGGCGCGCGGCACCGTGTCTTCGTCCGAACACCAAAGAGACCGGCGGGTGGTCTTGGTGGATCGTCAAAACCGGGCGGCCAGGTGCGCGCGCAACCGCCGGAACGGATCGGCGGCTGTTCTTCGGGCACCCAGTGACCCGCGCAGTGACTCGGCTCCAGCCGGCCGCCCCGCCCAGGGCCAGAACGGGGATCGTGACGCGGTACTCGCGTGGGACGGTGCGCGTCGCGCGGTGACCGGCTGTCGCTGTCACAGGGTGAACGTGGCGCGGAACGCCGTGACCGCCTCGCCGGTGATCGAAACCGTCAGGTCGCCCTCCGGGGACCTCATGACGCACACCCGCACCCGCCCGGGCCGCCCCATGGCCTCCCCCTGCCGGCCGGTGAAGGTGAACCGTCCATCGTGGACCGGCGCGATCCCGTGCCGCACCAGGTAGGCGCCCAGCGGGCCGTGCCCGTTGCCGGTCACCGGGTCCTCGTCGATCCCGATCGCCGGCGCGAACATCCGCGACCAGGTCAGGGCATCGGGCGACGCGCCGTCCAGCGTGAAGACGAAGTACCCGTTGCACCCCGTCTCGCGGCTCAGCGACACCAGCGCCTCCCGGTCCGGACGCAGTCCGTCGACCGTGGCGCGATCGCGCAGCCCGACGAGCACCTTGCCGTGCCCGGTCGAGACGATCTGCACCGGCCCGTCCCCGGCCAGGTCGCCGCGGGCCACGCCCAGCGCGCGCAGCAACCGGTCCAGCCGCGGGCCCTCCAGTTCCGGCCCGAACCCGGCGGCGCCCTGGTGCATCCGAATCGCGATCCGGTCGCTGTCCCGCACCACGTCGACCGGCTGCCGCAGGCCGCCGCCTGTCTTCTGCACCAGCGAGCCGGCGGGCAACCCGTACTCGACCGCTCGGGCGAAGTGCGCGGCGATCGTCGCGTGCCCGCACGTGGGCACTTCCGCGGCCGGGGTGAAGAACCGCACCCGGACGTCGTGATCCGCCGAGTCCGCGGGCAGCACGAACGCGGTCTCGGAGTTGTTCAGCTCCCGCGCCACCGCGAGCATCTGCGCGTCCGTCATCCCCTCGGCGTCGAGCACCACCCCCGCCGGGTTGCCGGTGAACGCGGTGGTGGTGAAGGAGTCGACCTGGTACAGCACCCTCACGGCGCCACCACCAGCGCCACCGCGTCCGCCGCGACGCGGTAGCCGTGGTGCAGGCCGGCCACCTGCACCACGGCGCGAGCGGGGCGGTGCGCGCCGAGCACCCGCGCGTACGCGGCGTCGGCTTCGTCCCAGTCGGCGATGTCCGCCACGAACAGGGTCATGCGGGCGATGCTCGCGGCGGTCCCGCCGGCCTCCCGCACGATCGCCACGACGTTGCCCACCGCCCGCGCCACCTGCTCGGCCACCGGCGCGCCGGGCGGGATCCCGGCCGGAAGCTGCGCGGACACCCAGATGGTCCCGCTGTCGGCGACGACGGCCTGCGCGTAGTGGCCGAACGGCCGCGGCGCCGCGGCCGTGACCACCGGGCGCAGGGACGTCACGACCCCGCCTCCGCCAGCTCGCGCACCAGCTGCACGAGCGTCCGCACGCCCGCGCCGGTGCCGCCCCGCGGCGTGTAGCCGTAGGGCTCGCCCTCGTGGAAGGCGGGGCCGGCGATGTCGAGGTGCGCCCACGGCGTGCCGTCCGGCACGAACTCCTTCAGGAACAACCCCGCCACCAAGCCACCGCCCAAGCGCTCCCCCACGTTCGCGATGTCGGCGACCGGCGAGTTCAGGCTGGGGCGCAGGTCGGCGGGCAGCGGCAGGGGCCACGCCTGCTCACCGGCGCGGCGGGCGGCGGCAGCGACCCGGCCGCCGAATTCCTCGCTGGGCGACATCACGCCGAACATCCGGTTGCCCAGCGCCATGCGCATCGCGAACGTCAGGGTCGCGACGTCGACGATCACGTCCGGCTCGTCCTCCGCGGCGCGAGCGATCGCGTCGGCGAGGACGATCCGCCCCTCGGCGTCGGTGTTGAGCACTTCGACGGTGCGGCCGTCGTACATGCGGAGCACGTCGCCGGGGCGGGTGGCCGATCCGGACGGCATGTTCTCCGCGAGGGCGAGCCAGCCGCTCACCCGCACGGGCACCTCGAGCCGCGCGGCCGCGACCACGGCGGCGAACACGGCGGCGGCACCCGACATGTCGCGTTTCATGATCTCGTTCGACCCGACGGGCTTGAGCGACAGCCCGCCGGAGTCGTAGGTGATGCCCTTCCCGATCAAAGCGATGGTCCTCGCCGCATCCGGGTGCGCGTAGGAGATCCGCACCAGCCGCGGCGGCCGGACCGAACCCTGGCCCACACCGAGCAGACCACCGAAGCCCGCCGCCGCAAGCGCTTTCTCGTCGAGGACCTCGACCGCCAGGCCGTGTCCGGCGCCCACCGCCTCGACTTCCGCGGCGAAGACCTCGGGGTAGAGGTCGTTCGCAGGCGTGTTGACCAGATCGCGCGCGCGGTTCACCTCCTGCGCGAGGACCACCGCGCGCCGTACCGCGGCATCGGCCGCCGCTTGTTCCACGCTGGTGAGCACGCCCAATTCGGCCGTCGCGGGCTGTCGCGCACTGCGGTAGGCGTCGAACGAGTACTGGCCGAGCACCGCGCCCAGCGTCACGGCTTCCACCGCGTCCGGGGTGCGCGCCGGCAGAGCCAGCACCACGCTCGTCACGCCGGCCAGGGCCCGCGCCGCCACGCCGGCGGCTTGCCGGAGGGCGTCCGGCCCGTACTCGCCATCGCGGTCCGGCTCACCGAGGCCGACGAGCAGGACGGACCCGGCGTCGAACCCCGGCGGCGCGGGCAGCCTGAGAGTCTCGCCGGCCGCTCCGGTCATCCCCCACGCGGTCGCGGTCGCGATCAGCGGCGTGGCGTCGGCCGGAGCGGCGAGTCCGGCCGGTCCCCGCCCGGCCCCGATCACCACCACGTCGGAGTGCCGCCCGGCGGTGAGGGCGGTCACCTGTGTTGTCGTTGTGCTCACTCGAACCTCCGCCACCACGGTGCCGGAGGTGTCACGTAAGGACAAGTGAGGGTTTTTACAAGATCCTTAAGCGGCACTGAAGTGTTGTGTCCTCGGAGCAGTGGGCGTTGATCGAGGACTCGTTGGCGGTGCGGACTGGGCTGGTGGCGGTCGGCCGCTGGTGACGTTGGTCGACCCTGGGCGGGCCGGGGCGGCTCACGCGGTGGCCGCCCACCGGCATTCGACCCGATCGATTACCGCGACCGCTACGACGAACTCGCCACCGCCCACCGCTCAGCAGTAGTACTCCACGCCGTGATCACCTGGACCAGAGCTTTGTCGGACACGGTCTAACCGTTGCCGAGTTCGCCTTCGAACCAGGGCGGTCGCGAAACCACGAATTCGAGTCCTCGCTTTCCGCGCCGCAAGGTGTGCGACGGTGGCTCCCCGTACCGCTCCTGATACGCGGCCCCGAACCGGCCGAGGTGGCCGAAACCCCAGCGGAGCGCCACCGCGGACACGGTGAGGACATCGGGGTCCCCGTTGATCAGGTCGTCTCGTGCGCGGGCGAGCCTGACCTGCCGAAGGTACGCCATCGGCGGGATGCCGAACTCCCGGACGAACGCCTTCTCGAGCGCTCGCAGGCTGATACAGGCGATCCTCGCGATGTCAGCCGCGCTGCCGACCTGCATCGGGTCGTCTTCGATCACGTCGACGACCCGCTGTATGGCGGAGGGCAGGCACGAGCCCCGGTCTTCGTCGAGCTTGTCCGAGTAGTTGTGCGGTTGCGACATGAGCAGCGCCGACCGCACCAGTTGTCCCAGGTGCGATGCCATGACCGGATGCTGCTGGGCGAGCTGGCTCGGCTGTCCGACGTCGTCTTGCAGGAGTCGCAGCACACGGGCGAAGTCGGCGCCTCGTCCCTTGGTGAGGTCCAGTTTGTCGCCGAACTCGATCGGCTCGACAACCCTCCTGCCGAGGATGGCAGACAGATCGTCCTCCAGATCGGCGCGGTCGATCCGCATCGCCATCAACGTGCTGTCGTCGGTCCAGCGTTCGAACCGCCACGGCGCGCTGGGCGACAGGACAGCAGCAGTGGTACGGGAAACGGATGCGGACCGGCGGCCCGAAACGACGTCGACGGATCCCGATGGCGCGTAGCAGAACACGTAGAACGACGGCGGCGGAACTTCCAGCCGGACGTCGGAATTGAAGTTGCTGTACCCGATCCTGAGCCGCTCGGCGTTCAGCACCCGCATGCTGAATCCGAATCGGCCTCGTTCGACCGCCGTCATGTGGTGGGGTGCGTACACGCTGGTGAGGAAACCGCGGGCCTCATCGAGGTCGTCGGTGCGCAGGAGGCCTCCCGAAGTGGCTCGTTGCCCCTTCGCGATCTGTTTCGCGAGCGCGTAGGCCTCAGACGCGTGCCTCGACGTCATCGTCGAGTACCTCCCACTCGGCTTTCGGGTGGCACAGCAAAGGATGGTCGGTGATCACCCTTCGGCAACATGGTAGTGCTTCGCACTCCGGCCGACAGTCCGGAAAACGAACCGCATCAGCCGGAGTTCGACCGGAACCCAAAGCCGGCCGTTCAGGTCAGCGGGCTCACAGGTCGATTCTGCACGGCGAGGACGGTGAGGCCGGGCCGGGCGAGCTGCACCGCCGTCCCCGGCCCGGTGAGCAGCCGGACAGACCGGTACCCGAGGTCAGCGACGATCGCGCCGGCAGCGCCGTCGTCGGCGGTCGTCCAGGTGTGCCCGTCGAGCGCGCCGAGCACCCGCGCTCCCAGCCTGCGCAGGTAGACCAGCACACCACCCTCCTGGGCGATGACGGCCGCCGACTCCGCGATACGGCGAGCGCAATCACAGCGCGTAGTCTTGAAGATGTCGCCGGTGACGCACTCGGCGTGCACCGCCACGAGCGGCACACTCGTCCGCGGACGTCCGACCAGCGCGACGTGCTCGGCGCCGGTGACCTCGTCGCGGTATCCGACGGCGTCGAGCTGCCCGTGCACGGTCGGCAACCGAGCGTTGGTGACGCGGGTGACGCGTCCTCGCTCCCCGTCGCCGAAGCGCAACCGGTGCTCGACGAGCTCCGGTATGTGAATGACAGGCAGGTCGTGCCGGGCCGCGAGCAGGGCCGCGTCCTCGTCGCCGGCCGTGCCCACGCCGTCGCCGACCAGCCGGGCGGTCAGCGCCACTGGCGGAAGCCCTGCGAGGCGGCACAGGTCCACGCCTGCCTCGGCGTGCCCGGGCCGTCCGACGACACCATTGGCATGGACCCTCAGCGGCAGCAGATGACCGGGCCGTATGAGGTCGGCGGGCCCGCTGGCCGGATCGGCGAGCACCCGCGCGGTGCGTGCGCGGTCGGTCGCGCTGATACCGGTGGTGATGCCGTGTGCCGCGTCGACCGAGACGGTATACAGAGGACTTCGTGGATCCTGGTTGTCATGGACCATCGGGGGCAGGCCGAGTGCGCCGGCGCGCTCCGCCGGAAGGGGTGCGCAGAGAACCCCCGACGTGTGGCGGACCGTCCACGCGGTCCACCGCGGCTCGGCCAGTGCCGCGGGGAGGACGACGTCGTACTCGGTGCCGCCACCCACGAGAACCGGGCGTCCGGCGCGCAATGCGGCCACGGCGTTGGCTACTCGGTCGTCCGTGAAAAGGGGGGCCGGCTGGGCGGACATCAGGACGCCAACGTGGACAGCGCGTGCAGCCGGCTGCCGTGGAAGACCAGCGGGGCGACCTTGTCGTGTGGCTGCATGCCCTCGACGCGGAGCAGCACCAGGTCGTGGTCCCCCGCGCTGATGACCCTGTCGATCGAACAGTCCAGCCAGGCGGCCGCGCCGTGCAGGAGGACCGCACCCTCGCCGGTCGTGGTGTAGCCGATGCCGGCGAACCGGTCCCCCGTCTTCGAAGCGATCTGCCGGCAGGCCCGGTCATGCGTCGTCCCGAGCACCGACAGCCCGAGCCGGGGACGGTCGGCCAGAAGCGGCCAGGTCGTGGAGGTGTGCTGCACGCACACCGACACCAGCGGCGGGTTCATCGAGACCGCGACGAACGAACTCGCGACGATGCCGACCGGAGCGGCGTCGCGCAGCGCGCACACGGCCACCACCCCGCTGGGAAAGGTGCCGTAGACCTGCCGCAGCGGGCCGGTCTCGTCTGGATCGGGAACGATCAACGCGGGCCTCCTGTCACGGCCGCGGGGTTCAGTCTCAGGAGTGACCGTGGCACGGCGCCGTGCACCGACGGTCTCGACCGATGGCATTGTTTTCTCCTCGTCAGCGGTTCAGCGGGTTCGGCGTTCCCCGGCCTACGCCGCTGCCAGGAACTCACGGATCAGAGCACCGAGCCGGGCCGGCACCTCGAACTGGAGCAGGTGCCCGCAATCCGCGAACAGGTGCAGGTCCGCGTGCGGAAGGTGCTCGGCCAGGAAGAGCCCCGCGGCGGGCGAGATCGTCCCGTCGTCCTTCCCGTGCACCGCCAGGACCGCGTGCGGTATGCCGGCGAGCACCGACTCGTCGTAGACCGGTGCGGGCTCGCCGGCCGCCATGGCGGCCTCGAACGACCGCCGCACCTCCGGCCTGATGGCGACCGCGAAACGCTCCCTCACGTAGTCGTCGATGCCGCCGCCTCGGGACAGCTGGGCGGTCACGAGCGCGTGCATCGCCTCCTCGCTCGGGCTCTCGTAGAACGCGGTGAGCGTGCCCAGCTTGGCCTTGACCGGTGTCCCGCCCGCGCCCATCAGGACGATCCGCCCGAGCCGCTCGGGTGCGTGCACGGCCAGTTCGAGCGCCACGCGGGCGCCGTAGGAGTGTCCGGCCACGTGAACCCGGTCCAGTCCGAGCTCGTCCAGCAACCGGAGCACCGCGTCGACGCGCCGCCGGAACCACGGCCCCGGGCCCGGGGGCAGGGTTTCCGGATGGCTGCTGCGGCCGAATCCCACCAGATCGGGCATGATGCACCGGTACGTCGCGATGCCGGGCAGGAGCGGCCGGAAGCTCAGCGCTCCGGTCGCGCCCGGTCCGGTCCCGTGCAGGAGCAGCAGCGGTTCGCCACCGGGGTCTCCCGCCGTCGCGACGTGCGTCGTGTCCGCGCCGGTGGCCAGGTCTTCCGTCCGCACGGGAGCGAGCTCCGCAGATCGCATGATCGGCGCTACCTCTTCCCCAGGGTCCGGTGGAACAACTCGAGCGTGCGGTCCCACGAAACGGACGCCGCGTGCTGCTGGTAGGCGGGCAGCTGCGGGAACATGAAGCCGTGATCGGCACCGTCGAAGATCTCGACAGTCGCTTTCACCGGGGGCCTGCCCAGCTCGTCCCGGAGCGGCTTGTTCAGCTCGAGCGGGGAGAGCCTGTCGGCCGCGCCGAGTCCGACGAACAGCTCGGCGGAGATCTTCCCGACGCTCCGATGGGGCGAGTCCGGGTCATCCGTGACGCAGTTCGACGGGTGCAGCGCCGAGCCTGCCGCGTATCCCGCGGGGTCGGCGGCGAGCAACCGCAGCGTGAAGCGCGCGCCCATGCAGAACCCCATGGCGGCTTTGGCGCTCATGTCGGCGGCGGGGTCCTTCGCGGTGACCTCCAGCATCGCGGCCGTGTCGGCAAGCACCATGTCGTCACTGAGCGAGGTGACCGCCGCCATCAAACGATCGAATTCCGGTGATCCCGGCCCTTGACCGATACCGGCCAGGTCGAAGGAAATCCGATGGCCGAGCCGGTGGTAGAGATCCGGCAGAACTGCGTAATAGCCGGAATCCGCCAATTTGCGGCTGACGTCGTGAATGTCCGCACGCAGTCCCGGTCCGTCGTGGTAAACGATGACCACGGGGAACGGGCCACTGCCGTCGGGATGGCGAACCGTGACCGTCATCGGCCCGTCATCGGTCGGCACGACTTCTTCTTTCTCAACCAATTCTCTCACCTGGTCGTTTCTCGTGGTCGCGCGGTGGTCACCGCGAAGCCGATGATCCACTCGGGGACCGGTTGGTAGAACGAAGACTCGGTCCGGTAAGGCCCTGCGGTTTGCAGCGCGGCATGGGCCGCGATCCACGAACGCACCTCGTGGATCGAACTGCCGCCCTGCTTGCCGAGCCACTCGACGCTCATCGCGTCGAACCAGGACAGGTCGCCCTTCTCGAACTGCCGGAGGATCTGCTCGTCGAGATCAGGATTCAGTGGCAGCAGCGGGGACTCACCGCGCGCGAAGGCCTGGCCGGCCTGAAACACCGCCTCCTCGCGCGCCTCCTGCTCAGCCGGCGTCCGGCGTTTGTCCACGATGTACGCGACATCTTCCGGTGGCGACTGGCGCAGCCGCGGGACCGGCACATCGTGTGACAAGCCGCCCGAGCCGACGAGCAGGACCTTCTGATCCAGGTTCCGGACGAACTCGCCCACCGCCGCGCCGAGGCGCCTGATCCGGCGCAGAGGTCCCAACGGCTCGGCGACCGAGTTGATGAAGACAGGGATCACGGGTTTGGCCGCGCTCGAGCCGAACAAATTTTCCAGCGGCTGGGCGATGCCGTGATCGACGACCATCTTCTCCGACATGGCCACGTCGAGATCCGCCGCCAGCAGGTGGACGACCAGATCGTCGGCGAGTGCCTGTGGCACGTCGAGCTCACCGGGACTGGTGTTGTAGTCACCGATGGCCGTAGCCGACAACCCGACGCAGAACGGTGGCATGAGTTCATACCGGAAGCCCTGGTAGTGGTCAGGGCCGAAGATGACGACGAGGTCCGGGTCGAAGGCTTCCACGAACTGCCTGGCGTCGCGGAGAGCGCCGTCGACCCGCTGCACGACCGACTCGCCCGGGTCGCCCGACCCCAGCAACGGCGTGTGCGACATGCAGCACAAGGCCAGCTCGGACGTCACGACTACACCTTCAGGGAGCGCAGAGCCGGCACCACGTGCTCGCCGAACAACTGGTAGGAGCGCATCGTCTGTTCCTTGGTGAGGGTGCCGAACGACCCCCAGTTGAGGAAGTTCCCGCAGCCGATGTGCTCCATCTGGCTCACGATCTGGTCGCGGACGGTCTCCGGCCTCCCCACGCAGATCGCCCCGATGTCGATGAGAGCGTCGAACGACACGTCCTCCCCGGCGAAGGGGCGGAAGAAGGACTGGTAGTGCTCGTAGCCGGCGGGCACGTTGTCGAGATCGTGGAACACAGCCGCTTCCTTGAACGCCGCGAACAGCGCGTCGAAGGCGGGCTCGGCGAGATCGCGCGCCTCCTGTTCGGAGTCCGCGATGAACACGTTGCGGCACACGCCCATGTCAGTGGGTTCGGCTTCGCGGCCGGCTTCCGCAGCCGCCTTCTTGTACTGCTCGAAAATCGTCCGCATGTTGTCGGTCGGTGAGAAGACCGAAGTGAACCGGAAGCCCTGCCGGGCCGCCCAGCTCACTGTCTGCGGGCTCAGTGCCGTGACCCAGATCGGCAGCTCGGACCGCAAGGGCCGGGGCCAGAGACTCACGTTGTCGTAGTTGTAGAACTCGCCCTTGAAGGTGAAGGTGTGTTCCTTCCAAGCGGACTGGATGAGCGCGACGGACTCCTCGAACCGGGCGCGCGTCTCCTCCATCTTGACGCCTTCGCGGATGAACTCGGGCTCGTCCACGCCACGTCCCAGGCCGACCTCGAGCCGGCCGCCGGTGAGGTAGTCGAGCATCGCGCCCTCTTCGGCAAGCCGGCGCGGGTTGTGGAACGCGGTGATGTTCGCCATCACCCCGATGTTCATCCGGCTGGTCCGCTGGGCCAGGGTCGCCACCAGCAGGTTGGGCGAGGGGCTGATGCTGTACGGCGTGAAGTGGTGCTCGGAGAAGAAGACCCCATCGAACCCCAGGTCCTCGGCGGCGACCCACGATTCCAGCTTCCAGTCGTAGAGATCCTTGCACAACCGCGGGTCGAACTTCGCGGGGTCGGGATCGTACGGGTAGCTGAAAATCTCAAAGAGCCAGGACTTGACCACTTGATTCTCCGTCCACTCTGACATTCGGCCGGTGTCCGCATCACGGTTCACGACCGGATCCGGTGCCGATGACGTTAGGGCGGAGTGCCACGGTCCGACGAGCCGTTCTTCGCTCGAGTCTGTCCACTTTTCGCACCGGTCGCGGCCGGAGACACGGTAGCGATCATCCCCGATCCGGTATCGGCGGAGGCCCAAGGCGACCCAGGCATCGCCCTCGGCACCGGGGCGCGGGAATTACAATTCATCCAAGTCGATGCCGAAGCCCGAGCCATCGTCGTAAGGGACTGCGTTCCAGAGTGACTTGGCGGCTTTCCAAATGGCTCTGACCACTGACCAGTCCACGTCGGAGCCGGTCAGAGTGAGAGTCACCACCGCGTTCGCCGACCTGATCCGGCCGGATGGTTCTGCGTCAGCGACCTGGCGATCATCGCCGCCGCCAAGGGTGACTGCGCATGGATCTCGATGTGGCAGCCGCTGGTACCGACGGGCTCGTCAGCCCGGTCGAGTATCGCCGACACCCAGGAGCCGCCAGACTCACGAGCACCCGGCCGAAGGTCAGCCCCCTCCTCGCGTGCCGCTGCCACCAAGGCGTCAAGCCCTCCGGCAGCGTCACTTTCACCAAATGCACAGTAGAGCCTTACCGCATGAGCCATGCCCACCCGCCGCCTCCCGGCCACTGGCAACAATTCGTACACCGAACGCCAGTGGTCCACTCTTTCCACGTCACTGTGGTCGGTCAGCCGTGGTTGCACCATGGCCGCCAGGGCGAGGAGATGCTTCAGCCGCTTCGCCTCGGCGATACGTTCGTCCGTGATCTCCGCCGAAAGCAGCGGAAACAGCCGGTCCGCGTCGAAACGGCTACTCCGTCCAGATTGCGGAGGTACCAGTCCAACTCGACCCCCGCCAGGAACCGCCGATCAGCGGACAGAGACCGGTTCAGCTCCGCCCTGAACTCCGCCAGCACCGTTTGCACCAGACCGGACCAATGGTTCACACCCTTGTCCGCACCGGGCCGGCCACCCGATTCCCACCAGTCAAGCGCGGGCCGGATGCGACCGTGCCCGATCCCGTCCATCGGCGGATACCTCCATGGCACCAAGGGCGTGCTCACCGCCGCTCGTCTGGCGGAGAAGTGCGAGCGCCTCTTCGGAGGGAGAACCGGCGGGCGTCGTGCACACGATGAGCACCTGGTCGGGCGAACGGGCGATCGACAGCGTCTGCTGGGTCACCGTCACCGCGCCGACGACGGGGTGGTGCAGGTCGTAGGACGCGGCGTCGCAGGGTGCCACGCGGTGGTCCCGCCAGAGCTCCACGAACTCCGGGCTCCGCATGGTCAGTTCGCCGATCAGCTCCGCGAGCAGCGGGTCCTGCGGGTGCTTCCCGGCGGTGATCCGCAGGTTGCCGACAACCGCGCTGGCCTTGCGCCTCCAGTCGGTGTACAGCTCCCGGCAGTGCGGGTCGAGGAACAGCATCCGGGTCATGTTCGGCCGCCGCGCCGGGTCGTCCGGGCTGTCGAAGTCCAGGTGGCCGGCCAGCAGGCTGTGCCCGAGAGCGTTCCACGCCAGCACGTCCGTGCGCCTGCCGAGCACCAGCGCCGGGACGCCGTCCACGGCGCGCAGCAGGTCCCGCGTCTCATCAGCGAGCTTCTCGGGCCGGGGGCGGCGTGCTCGCGGGGCGCGGCGGGCGGCCTCGGCGAGCCGGACGAGGTGCTCGCGCTCGTGGTCGTCGAGCCGCAGGGCGGAACCGATCGCCTCGAGCACTTCGGCCGAGGCCCCGCGGGACAAGCCCTGCTCCAACCTGGTGTAGTACGACACGCTGACCCCCGCCAGCCGCGCCAGTTCCTCACGCCGCAACCCGGCCACCCGCCTGCGGGGTCCGACGTCGCGCAGACCGACGTCCTCCGGTCGCAGCAGCGCCCGCCGGGCCTGCAGGAAATCGCCGAGTGGGCCGGGTCCGTCCATGCACCCAGTATCCAGCGCACGGCCGGTCCCAGCCACACCCTGCGAGGGGTAGGACAACGCGGGAGTGGTCCGCACCCGCCCGCGTTCCCAGACTCGGCGTCATGGAGCACAACCCCGAACAGATCGCACTGGGCGAGGTCACCGTCACCCGCATCAAGGAGTTCTACGGTCCGGTCGAGATGAGCCCGGACCAATTCTTCCCGGACAGTCCGGACGGCGCGTGGGACGAGCACCGCGACTGGCTGGTGCCCGACTTCTGGGACCCCGAAACCGGCCAGTGCCGGTCGGCGATCCAGTCCTGGCTGCTGCGCAGCGAGGGGCGCACGATCCTCGTCGACACCGGTGTGGGCAACCACAAGGACCGGCCGTACGCCCCGGTCTGGAGCCGCCTGGACACGAGCTACCTCGACAACCTCGCCGCCGCCGGAGTGCGGCCCGAGGACGTCGACCTGGTCGTCAACACCCATCTGCACATCGACCACGTGGGCTGGAACACCCGGCTCGACGGCCGGGTCTGGGTGCCGACCTTCCCCAACGCCACATACCTGATGCCGAAGCGGGACTTCGACTTCTGGAATCCCGCCAACGACAACGAAACCGTGTTCGGCCGGGGGAACCAGAACGTCTTCGAGGACAGCGTCACGCCGGTCCACGAAGCCGGCCTGACCCGGCTGTGGGACGGCTCCTACCGGATCGACAAGAACCTCAGGCTCGACCTCGCTCCCGGGCACACCCCCGGCTCGTCCGTGCTCGTTCTGGAGTCCGGCGGCGACCGGGCCCTGTTCGTCGGGGATCTGGTGCACACCCCGCTGCAGATCCCGGAGCCGGACACCAACTCCTGCTTCTGCGAGGACCCGGCCGGATCCCGGGCCACCCGGCACAAGCTGCTCGGCCACGCCGCCGAGACCAACGCGCTCGTGTTCCCCGCGCACTTCGCCGGCGCGGGCGCCGCCGAGGTCGTGCGCGACGGATCGAAGTTCGCGATCAAGGAGTGGGCGGCCTTCTCCCGCATCCGCTGACTCGCCTGGAAAGGAAGCGTTTTCCATGACCCACCACGCGCATCCCGTGGTCGAAACCCCGGCGGGCGCCGTGCGCGGCGTCCGCGACGACTCCGGTGAGTTCTACCGTGCCATCCCCTACGCGGCAGCACCGATCGGCGCCCGCCGGTTCGCCGCGCCCGAGCCACACCCGGGCTGGCCGGGCGTCCGCGACGGCACGCGGCCCTCGCCCACAGCGCCCCAGCCCGCCCGCGACTTCGGCAAGCTCGACATGACCCCGTACTTCGGGCCGGGCTGGATCCGGGGCGAGGAGTACCTGACCGTCGACGTCCGCACACCCGCCGCGGACGGCGGCAAGCGACCCGTCCTGGTCTTCGTGCACGGCGGCGGATTCGTCACCGGCTCGACCCGCGCCGCGCTCTACGACGGCCGCGCGTTCGCCCGCGACGGCATCGTCCTCGTGACGGTGAACTACCGCCTCGGCATCCCCGGGTTCCTCGACCTGGACGGCGCGCCGGCCAACCGCGGCCTGCTCGACGTGCTCGCCGCGCTCGGCTGGGTGCACGCCACCATCACGGCGTTCGGTGGTGACCCGGACAACGTCACGATCTGCGGCCAGTCCGCGGGCGCCACGCTCGTCGGGGCGCTGCTCGCGACACCGGAGGCGGGCGGCCTCTTCCGGCGGGCGATCATGCAGAGCGGCAGCGGAACCGGCGCCTTCACCCCGGAACAAGCGCGACGCGTCACCGCCGCGGCCGCTGCCGCGCTGGGTGCCGAACCGACCGCCGAGGCGTTCGCCGCGATCCCGGACGAGCGTTTCGTGGAGATCCTGCCCGCGTTGGCCGGACTCGACCTGCGCACCAGCACCGCCACGGACCCGCTGGCCGGCCTCAGCCAGTTCAGCGTCGTCCGCGCGGTGCAGCCCGCCGACGCCCTCGCCGACGGTCCGGCCCGCGACGTCGACCTGCTGATCGGCACCAACACCGAAGAAGGCCGCCTCTACCTCGTGCCGCAGGGCATCCTGGAGACCACCACGGAGGCGGACGTGCGCGCCCTCGCCGCGCGGGTGCACCCGGACCCGGAGACGGCGCTCGCCGCACTACCGGACGCGTCCCCGGGCGAACTCCGCTCGGCACTGCTCGGGGAGGCCCTGTTCGGCGCCGGGACGCAACGCTTGGCGCAGGCCCATGCGCGGCTTTCGGGCGGCCGCACCCACGTCTACTCGTTCGGGTACCGCTCGACCGCCCTCAATGGACGGCTCGGCGCCGCCCACACCGTCGAATTGCCGTTCGTCTTCGACATCGCCGACGAGCCGTGGCTGCACGGTGACACCGGCCTGCTCGGCCCGGACCCCGTCCCGGACGGCCTCGCCACCCGGATGCACGCCGCCTGGGTCTCCTTCGCCCGGACCGGGAACCCGGGCTGGGCCGCCTACGACCCGCGACGACCGGCAGTGGAGACGCTCGGCACCGCGCGCTGACGGTCAGGCGGGGCTGTCGACGGGGAAGGTGACCCGGACCGTGGTGCCCTGCCCAGGCGCCGAGGTGACGTCGACACTGCCGCCGTGTGCGGTCACGATTCCCTCGACGATGGCCAGGCCCAGCCCGGACGAGCCGCCACCGTCGCGGCTTCGGCTGGGGTCGGCGCGGTAGAAGCGCTCGAACACGTGCTGCAGGTGCTCCGGCGCGATCCCGTCGCCCTCGTCCCGCACCGCGATCAGCACGTCGCGCTCACGGGCGCTGACCGTGACGGTGACGGGCGTGCCGGGCCGGGTGTGCTGCACCGCGTTGCCGACGAGGTTGCGCAGGACCTGCTGGATGCGGGGACCGTCACCGTCGACGACCGCTTCCGCCGCCCCCTCCAGGGTGATCTTCCGGTCGGTGCTGACGATCCGGGCGTCGTCCACCACCTCGGCGGCCAGCTCGACCACGTCCACCGGCGCGCGGTTCAGCGGCTGGGCCGCGTCGAGCCGGGCCAGCAGTGCCAGCTCGTCGACGAGCAGCCGCATCCGGCCCACCTCGGCCTGCATCCGCGCCATGGCGTGGTCGAGCTCGTCGCGATCGCGCAGGCCGCCCTGGACGTACAGGTCGATCCAGCCGTGCATGGTCGTCAGCGGCGTGCGCAGTTCGTGGCTGGCGTCCGCGACGAAGCTCCGCAGCCGGTCCTGGGCCCGCTGCTGGGCGTCGTACGCCTTCTGCAGCCTGGCGCTGAGCACGGCGGCGCGCGGGCCGGCGAGCAGCGCGACGAGGGCGGGCCGCCACCGGGAGCGCCAGTTCACCGCTGCTCCGCACGCAGGCTGTACCCGAAGCCCCGCACGGTGCGGATCAGCGACGGGCCGCCGAAGTCGATCTTGCGGCGCAGGTTGGAGACGAACCGCTCGACCACACCCGCGTCGCCGCCGAAGTCGTACTGCCAGACGTGGTCCAGGATCTGCGCCTTGGACACCACCCGCCCGGAGTTGATCATCAGGTAACGCAGCAGCCGGAACTCGGTGGGTGACAGCTCGACGGGGCGCCCGCCCCTGGTCACCAGGTGCCTCGATTCGTCCACCTCCAGGTCGCCGCACGACAACACGCCCTCCGGCGCCGCGGACGGCACGCGGCGGGCACGCCGCAGCAGCGCCTCCAGCCGCGCGGCTACCTCCACCACGTCGAACGGCTTGGTGAGGTAGTCGTCGCCGCCCATGCGCAGCCCGCGCACCCGGTCGTCCAGCTCGTCGCGCGCGGTCAGGAACATCACTGGCACGTCGACGCCCCGCGAACGCAGCAGCTGCAGCAGGTCGAACCCGTCCGTGCCGGGCAGCATCACGTCCAGCACGATCACGTCCGGTGGGCGCGCCTCGATCGCGGCCAGTGCGGCCGGTACATCGGCGGCGGCCTCGACCTCGAAGCCGGCGAACCGCAGTGCGGACAACAGCAGCTCCCGCAAGCCCGGGTCGTCGTCCACCACGAGAACCTTGTCCACGTTCCCCATCACACCACGTCCCGCGTGGCTGCCGCGAACCTGACGGTTCGCTGAGGGTTGCCTGACGGTTGGTCCGCACCACTGGTGCCACCGGCGCGGCCGGTCCTAACGTTCCTGCCGGCACACCGGAAAACAGTGGGGAGAAATGGAAATGCCGACACGTCGTGGATTTCTTGCCGGCACAGCAGCGCTGGGCGGCGCGGCACTGGTCGCTCCGGCGAAGGCGGAGGGGATTCCGCTCGGTCAGGCGCCGGATCCGGTCACGATCCGGCCGGGTGATCCCCGCTACGAAGACCTCGTGCTGCGCCGGACGAGCGAGCGGTTCTTCCCGCGTCCCGGCTCCTTCCGCCTGCCCACCACCACCGAGCAGGTCGTGCGGGCGGTCGCGGACGCGACGCGCGAGGGCAAACGGGTGACCATGCGAAGCGGTGGGCACTGCTACGAGAACTTCGTCGGCGACGGCGCGGAGGTGATCATCGACATGTCCGCGATGCGGCAGGTCACGTTCGACCGGCGGCGCAACGCCTTCATGATCGAGCCGGGCGCGACCCTGTGGGAGGTGTTCGAGCGGCTCTACCTCGGCTGGGGTGTCACGATCCCCGGCGGCCAGTGCGGCGGTGTGGCCGCGGGCGGGCACATCCAGGGTGGCGGTTACGGGCCGCTGTCCCGGAGTCTCGGATCGGTCGTGGATTACCTGTACGCGGTGGAAGTCGTGGTGGTGGACCGCTCCGGACGGGCACGCGCGGTGGTCGCGACCCGCGAGCAGGACGACGAGAACCGGGACCTGTGGTGGGCGCACACCGGTGGTGGCGGCGGGAACTTCGGCGTGGTCACCCGGTACTGGATGCGCTCGCCCGGCGCGACCGGTGACGATCCCGCCCGCCTCCTGCCGAAACCACCCGCGGTGACACTCGGTGCGACGATCGGGTGGCGCTGGCAGGACACCACCGAGGAGTCGTTCCACCGGCTGCTGCGCAACTACGGCGAATGGCACGAGCGCCACAGCGCACCCGGCTCCCCCTACGCCAGCCTCTTCAGCCCGATGCTGATCACCCGGCGCAACACCGGCGCCGACCCGGGTGCGTTCGTCATGGTGGCCACAATGGACGGAACGCTGCCCGACGCCGACCGGCTGCTGAGTGAATACGTGCAGGAGATCACCGCCGGCGTCCAGGGCACGATCACGGTGGAGCCGCCGCACCGGCTGCCGTGGCTGGCGGCGGTGAAGGCCGGATCGCTCAGCCAGGAAGACGAATCCGGGATGTTCAAGGCCAAAGCCGCCTACCTGCGCAAGCGGTTCACCGACGTGCAGATCGGCACCGCCTACCGCTACCTGACGAGCACGGACCACCACAACGAGCGGGCGGTGCTGCTGCTGGTGCCCTACGGCGGCAAGGTCAACACCGTCGCGCCGGACGCGACCGCGCTGGCCCAGCGGGACAGCATCATGAAGGCGATCTACACCGTCACCTGGACCGACCCCGAGGGCGAGCAGGCGAACCTGGACTGGATCCGGCGCTGGTACCGCGCGATGTACCAGGACACCGGAGGGGTGCCGGTGCCGGGCAGCGTGAACGACGGCTCGTACATCAACTACCCGGACGTCGACACCACCGATCCGGAGTGGAACAGGTCCGGAGTCCCCTGGCACACCCTGTACTACAAGGACAACTACGCGAGGCTCCAGCAGGTCAAGGCACGCTGGGACCCGCGGGACGTGTTCCACCACGCCATGTCGGTCAGGCTGCCGGACCAGGCTGTGTCCGGCTGAGGCCCCCGCCAATTACGGCTCACGAGGTTCGAACTTCCCGGGAGCGGGATCCGCCCACATCTTCCGCCGCTCGGCCAGAAAGCCCCGCACCAGGCCGAAAAACAGGTTCAGGCTCTCCTCGTCCACGTCGCCTAGTCCGGATTCGCCTGGATGTCGGCCGATCATCCTGGTCACCAGCGAGGCCGGCTGGCGTTGTCCATCACTCAGCCTCCCGATGTGAACCTACCGGGATTCAGCCTCACTGCCCGCGATCGTTCGCGGAGCAGCGAGGCGCTCCCGGCATTACCGAAGTCTGACGTGTGCGCCGCGGCGGCTGGGTGGCTGCCGAGACGCCCCTAGGGTGGCCGCCATGCGGGTTCTTCTCACCGGGGGCGCCGGGTTCATCGGTTCGTGCGTTGCCGATCTCCTGGCCGCCGATGGGCACGACGTTCTGGTGCTCGACGACCTCCTTCCCCAGGCGCACGACAGCGACACGGTGCCGGCCTACCTCGCGGGGCACCGGTTCGTCCGCGGCACCCTCACCGACGCCGAAATCGTGCGTGATCTCCTGGACGGGGTGGACGCCGTGTGTCATCAGGCGGCCGTCGTGGGGCATGGGCTCGATCCGGCGGACGCTCCGCTCTACGCGTGGCACAACGACTACGGCACCGCGGTGCTGCTGGCCCAGATGCACACCGCCGGGGTCGGGCGGCTGGTGCTGGCCTCCTCGATGGTCGTCTACGGCGAGGGGCGCTACCGGTGCCCGGCTCACGGCCTGGTCGATCCCGCCGCTCGCACACCGGCAGCGCTCGACGCCGGCCGGTTCGAGCCGCCCTGTCCGCACTGCGGCGTCGACCTCGAACCGCTCCTCGTGCCGGAGGACGCGCCCCTGCGCCCGCGCAGCACGTACGCCGCCACGAAGCTCGCGCAGGAACACCTGGCCGCCGCCTGGGCGCGGCAGACCGGCGGCAGCGTGTGGGCCCTGCGCTACCACAACGTGTACGGGCCCCGGATGCCGCGCGACACCCCGTACGCCGGCGTCGCGGCGTTGTTCCGCTCCGCGCTGGAACGCGGTGAAGCGCCGACCGTCCTCGAAGACGGGCGGCAGCGGCGGGACTTCGTGCACGTCGAGGACGTCGCCGACGCGAACCTGCGCGCGCTGACCACTCCGCGCGCGCCGGGCGAGCTGACTCCGGTCAACGTCTGCTCCGGCACCCCGCACACCGTCGGCGAGCTGGCCACCGAGCTGGCCCGGGCCTTCGGCGGTCCGCCCCCGGTGGTGGCCGGGGGCGCGCGGCCCGCCGACGTCCGGCACGTCGTGGCCGACCCGGCCCGCGCCCGCGACCTGCTGGGGTTCACCGCGAAGATCCCGTTCGCCGAGGGGATCGCGTCCTTCGCCGCCGCGCCGCTGCGTGCCTGAAGTCAGTGCGCGGCGAGCGGGAGGCGGACCTCGAACCGGCAGCCCGCGCCGTGGTTGCGCACCCCGATCCGGCCGTGGTGCGCCTCCACCAGCCCCTTCGTGATCGCCAGCCCGAGCCCGGCGCCGGTCGCGCCGGACGGGTCCGGGGTGCGGGCCGCCGTGCCGCGGAAGGCGACGTCGAACACCCGGGCCAGCTCGTCGTCCGGGATGCCGCCGCACCCGTCGTCCACGGCGAGCAGCGCGTCGCCGCCCTCGACGGCCACCCGCACGGACACCGTGCCGTCCGGGGGCGTGTGCCGGATCGCGTTGGAGACCAGGTTCTGCACGATCCGCGCCAGTTCCGGGTCGCTGCCGAACACGACCGGCCACGACTCGGACTCGGCGCGCACGCACACCTGCTTCCGCCGCGCGATCGGCGCCTGCGTGGCGACCGCATCGCTCACGACGTCGCGCAGCGGCACCGCGGACATCGACAGCCGCAGCGCGCCCGCCGTGATGCGGGACAGCTCGAACAGGTCGGTCACCATGCCGGAGAGCCGTTCGCTCTCGCCGCTGATCCGCTGCGCGTAACCGGCAACCTCGCGCTGGTCGGAGACGATGCCGTCGGCCAGCGCCTCGGCCATCGCCCGGATCCCGGCCAGGGGGCTGCGCAGGTCGTGGCTGATCCACGCCACCAGGTCGCGCCGCGCGGCCTCGGCCATCCGCTCACGCTCGCGCGCCTCGCGCTCCCACACCGTGCGCCGCGCGATGGTCCGGCCCAGCACGATCGCGGCGGGCACGGTGACCAGCCCGACGAGCAGGCACACCAGCATCATCGTGGTCATCGCCGGGGTGAACATGAAACCGCTGACGCCGAGCACGCCGGTCAGCGTCGCCAGCACCGGGATCAGCACGAGCACCGTCAGCGTGGTGGCGAGCGAACGGCGCCGCAGGACGTACAGGACCAGCCCGCCGGCGAGCGCGACCGGCAGGGCGAACAGCAGCGCCACCGGCAGGATGTGCCAGGCGTGCAGGAGCATGTCCCGCCACGGTTCGGTGGGTTCGATCATGGCCGCACCGGGTCGTAGCGGTAGCCGACACCCCACACGGTCGCGATCCGGGTGGGCTTGGCCGGGTCGTCCTCGATCTTCTCGCGCAACCGGCGCACGTGGACGGTCACGGTGGACTGGTCGCCGAAGTTCCAGCCCCACACCTTCTCCAGCAGCTCCTCGCGGGAGAACGCGGTGCCGGGCTGGGCGAGGAAGAACGCGAGCAGGTCGAACTCGCGGGTGGTCAGCGACAGCGGCCGCCCGTCGAGGGTCGCCTGGTGTGCGCTGAGCCGCAGCCGCAGCCCGCCGTCGGTGAGCACGTCGGGCGCGGGTTCGCGCGCCGGCAGCCGCGCCCGCCGCAGCACCGACATCACCCGCAGCGCGAGTTCGCGCGGGCTGAACGGTTTGGTGACGTAGTCGTCGGCGCCCAGGCGCAGGCCGGCGATGCGGTCCTCCTCCTCGCCGAGCGCGGTCAGCAGGACCACCGGCACCGCGGTGCGTTCCCGCATCCGGCGGCACACTTCCAGGCCGCTCATGCCGGGCATCATCACGTCGAGCACGACCAGGTCGGGTTCGCGCCCGGCGAAGCGGCGCAGCGCCTCGTCGCCGTTCCCGGCGAGTTCGACGGTGAAGCCGCCCGCTTCGAGGTAACGCCGCACGACGTCGCGCACCGTCTCGTCGTCGTCCACGACGAGGATGTGGCCTGTTCCAGTCACGTCCGCCCTACCAGTACGTCAGCACGAGGTGGTTCACCGCGAGCGCCGTGACGGCCTGGCCGGCCAGCCAGACCCGGCGCCGGCCCGGCAGCAGCGACACCGCGGGCACCAGCCACACCAGGAATGGTAGCCAGATCCGCTCGGTCTCGGCCTTGGACAACCCGGACAGATCCGCCAGCACGACGGCCAGCGCCGCGGCGGCGACCAGCAACAGCACCGGGTCGCGCCACCGCCGGGCCAGCACCGCGCGCCGCACCCCGGCGACCACCGCGGGCCCGGACGCGATCACCAGGCACGCCAGGTTCGCCCACACCCAGTAGGAGTACGGCCGCTCGGCGGCGATGCCCTGGTAGTACCGCTCGACGACGAGGTGGTAGCCGTCGAGCCACCAGAACCCGGCGAGCGCGAACACGCCGGTGACAGCGAGCGCGCCGGCCAGCGCCAGCGGCAACGCTCGGGTGACGCTCCGCCCGGCAACCGCCACCGCCAGCGCGACCACCCCGAGCAGGACGAGCCCGTAGGACAGGAAGATCCCGAACCCCAGCACCACGCCACCGGACAACGCGGCCGGGACCGCCGAACGCCGCCCGGTCCGGAAGGCCGGCGTCGCGTGCGCGAGCAGGGCGATGCCCACCGCGGTGACCCCGGCGAACAGCCCGTCCGCGGAGGCGCCGATCCACACCGCGCCCGGGAAGAGCACCAGGAACGGCAGGGTCGCGCGCGCCGCGTCGGCCCGGCCCAGCGCGGACAGCGTCACCGCGACCGCGGGCACGACGAGGCACCCGGCGAGCACGCACACCACGGCGGCCCATCCCCCGCCGGACAGGCCGAGGCGGTCGAGCCACACGAACACCAGGGTCGCGCCCGGCGGGTGCCCGGACACGTGGGTGGTCCACGAGTCCGGCTGGAAGTCGAGGATCCGCGCGGTGAACCCGCGCAGCATGGCCGGAATGTCCTGGATGCCCGGCACCTCGCGCAGGTACTCGTTCGGGTTGGTCAGGCGCCCGGCGAGGCCGCGTTGCCAGCCGTCGACGAGCGCGAGCGCGAACGTCCAGGCCAGCGCCGCGAGGTAGGACCCGGCCAGCAGTGGCCGCCACGCCGTCGTCCGCGCGAGCGACGGTCCCCAGCCGACCACCGCGAACGCCACCATGACGGCGAGAACCGTGCCCGGTCCGGCGTGCGGCGACCAGAACCCGAACAGCGGCGCGGCCGGTGCGAGGAGGGTGACCCCGGAACCGGGCCGGTTGAGGTAGGCGCCGACCGCGACAGCCACCGCGACCAGCACGCCCGCGCACCCCACGGTCACCAGGTCCGCCCGGCGGCCGCTGCTCTCCGGCGCCCGCACCGCGTCCACCCGCACCTCTGTCCCCTTCCGCGCCGGCTTCGCGCACCGTAGCCCGTCGCGCGCGCCGACGACGGCGGTCGCGCCGATCCGTCAGGAGTCGGTAAGAATTGTCAAGGCGTCATGATTCGGTAAGGGCGGCAACGGTTCTCAAGTCTCCACGGTGGACATACCGTCCGGTGTCGTGGATGTGATCCTGCCCTGTCTCGACGAAGCCGGTTCCCTGCCCGGCGTGCTGTCGGCGCTGCCGCCCGGGTACCGGGCGATCGTGGTCGACAACGGCTCGACCGACGGCTCGGCCGAGGTCGCCGCCGCCGCGGGCGCCAAGGTGGTCAGCGAACCGCGCCGCGGCTACGGCGCGGCCGTGCACACCGGTCTGGAGCACGCGACCAGCGACCTCGTCGCCGTCCTGGACGCCGACGGCTCGCTCGACCCCGCCGCGCTGACCGTGCTCGCCGGGGTGGTCGAGCGCGGTGAGGCGGACCTGGCGGCCGGGCGGCGCCGTCCGGTTCCCGGCGCCTGGCCGCGGCACGCCCGCGTGGCCAACGCCGTGTTGTCGGCGCTGCTGCGGCTGCAGGGCGTGCCGGTGCACGACATCGCGCCGGTCCGCGTGGCCCGGCGGGAAGCACTGCTCGGGCTCGGCGTGACCGACCGCGCGTCCGGCTATCCGCTGGAACTGCTGATCCGGGCGGGACGCGCCGGGTGGGTGGTGCGCGAGTGCGACGTGGTCTACCGGCCGCGGTCCGCGGGCCGGTCGAAGGTGTCGGGTTCGGTGCGCGGAACCGTGGGCGCGGTCCGCGACATGGCGCGGGTGCTGCTCGGATGACCGCCCGGTTCTGCCTGCTGGTGGTCGCGAAGGCGCCGGTGCCCGGGTTCGCGAAGACCCGGTTGTGCCCGCCCGCGTCGCCGGAACAGGCCGCCGAGATCGCCGCCGCCGCGTTGCTGGACACGCTCGACGCGGTCGCCGCGACCCCCGGGGCGGTGCCCGTGGTCGCCGTGACCGGGGATTTCGTCGCGGCCGCGCGGTCGGCCGAGATCCGGCACGCGCTGGCGCGGACGACGGTCCTGGATCAGCGCGGCGGGCCCTTCGGGGAGCGGCTGGCGAACGCGCACGCCGACACCGCCGCCCGACACCCGGGGCTGCCCGTGCTGCAGATCGGCATGGACACCCCGCAGGTCCGTCCGGAGCTGCTCGCGGCGGCGGCCGCGGACCTCACCGCGCACGAGGCGGTGCTGGGCCGCGCGCCCGACGGCGGCTGGTGGGCCCTGGGCCTGCGGGACCCGGCGGCCGCTCGCGTGCTCGAAGAGGTGCCCATGTCGCGATCGGACACCGGCGACCGCACGCACGCGGCCCTGTCCCGGCGTGGTGTGGTGCCGCGCGAGCTCAGCGAACTGTCCGATGTGGACACGATGGCGGACGCTCGTGCGGTGGCTTCGGTGTGCGATGGACGGTTCCCCGTCGCGGTGGCGGCGGTGACGCGGTGAGCGGGCACTTCGACAGCGCGCTCCTGGGCGGGCACTGCCGCCTGGAACTGGCCGACGGCAGCCGGATCGAGCTGCCCGCTGGGCGCTGGCTGCGCGATCCCGGCGCCGCCGACGAGCTGCTGCTCGGCCGCTGCTGGGGTCCGACCCTGGACATCGGGTGCGGTCCCGGTCGTCTCACGGCCGCGCTCGCGCGGCGGGGTGTCCCGTCGCTGGGCATCGACGTGTCCGGCACCGCGGTCCGCCTGACCCGCCGCCGGGGCGGGGTGGCGCTGCGGCGCGACGTGTTCGACCGCGTTCCCGGGGCCGGCCGGTGGCGGCACGTTCTCCTGGCGGACGGCAACATCGGCATCGGCGGTGATCCGGTGGTGTTGCTGCGGCGGGTGTTCGAACTGCTCGGTCCCGGCGGCCGGGCGCTCGTCGAACTGGACCCGCCCGGCGCGGCGGTCCGGCGGGAGCGGGTGCGGGTCGACGGGAGCCCGTGGTTCCCGTGGGCCTGGCTGGGCGCCGACGCACTCGCCGGCGTCGCCGCGGCCGCCGCACTGGCGGTGTCCTGGACCGCGGCGCACGGCGGGCGGCACTTCGCCGAGCTCAAGCGCGCCGGCTGAGGATCAGGCGCACCCCGTAGACGAGCCCGGAAACCACGAACATGCCCAGGACCAGCCACAACCAGCGGCCGAGGTAGGGCTGCTGGTCCAGGCCCGTGGCGGCGAGGTGGGTGGCCTCGCCCTGGCGGACGATGCCGGGCAGGAACACCAGGAACGTCAGCCCGGCGCCGAGCAGGGGCAGGCGGACGTGGTTGACGATCCGGACGGGCAGCCGCGCCAGTGCCCGTCCGGCCACCGCGCACAGCGGGAACACCACGAGGTCGTGCACGACGGCGGCTCCGGCGAACCAGACCAGTATCGTCGGCAGATCCGGCTCGCCCAGCAGGAAGGATCCGGCGTAGGCGGCGAGCGCGAGGCCCGCAAGCAGGGCGATGAGCCGTTTCACGGGGCGCTCCGGAAGGCGATCGAGCGCACCCACTTCGTGCAGTGCACGCCGGGCAGCGCGGGGACGATGATCCGGGCCGGGAAGCCGTGGTCGGGGCTGAGGTCTTCGCCGTTGACCCGCAGCGCGAGCAGCGAGTCGGGATCGGTCGCCTGGCCGGAGTTGAGGGTCGCCTGGGCGAACGGTCCCCGTTCCAGCGAAGTCACCGACGCCGAGGCGGGGTGCGGGATCCCGGCGAGCGCGGCCAGGTCGCGCAGCCGCACCCCGGTCCAGGTCTGCACGGTCGACCACCCCTCGACGCAGGCGATGGGCAGGCGCGCGGTGTGCTGGGGCAGGGCGAGCAGGTCGTCGCGGGTGAGGACGCGCTCGTGCCCGCCGGTGAGGGTCAGCCGCCAGCCCGTGCCGGTGCTCTCGGCGGTGATCCCGGCCGCGACGGCGGTTCTGTTGACGGGGAACCCCTCCCCCGATTGCCTGCCGCGCGGCAGGAGCAGTGCCAGGTCCCGCAACGGGCCTCCGGTCGACTGTCCCGCGGTGAGGAGGCCGACGAGCAGGGCTCCGCCGCCGACGGTGCCGAGCAGCCCGCGGCGGCTCAGGGTCGGGGGTGCGGGGTCGGCGGCGACGAGCCCGGTGTCGTCGGGTGGCTCGGGCACCGTGTCCTCGCGCGAAGTGGCCAGTTCGCGGCGCAGGGAGCGGGATCGCAGCGCGCGCACCGTGGTGGGGAGTTTGAGCGCGACGTGCGTGACGAAGGAGGCGAGGAAGACCCACGCGCCGATGTAATGCCCGGTGTAGAAGCTGAACCCGAAGACGTAGTCGTACTGGATGTTGAGGATCCCGGTGGCGAACTCGAACAACGTGCTGCCGACCAGGAGCAGCAGGGAGATCCGTTCCAGCGCGTGGGTGAGCGAGCGGACCGGTGGCCAGGCGAACAGCTTCGGGATGACCGACCACAGCTTCGCCAGCACGACCGGCGCGAGCACCAGCCCGAGCCCGACGTGCAGGCCCTGCGTCAGCTGGAACAGCCACGCCGGACGCGTCGGCCAGTCGAACGCCGGCAGGCGCAGCCAGCCGACGTCCGCGGGAATCCCCTGTCCCGGCCCGTAGGCGGCGTGGTCCAGCAGGCCGGTGACGATCACGAGCGGCAGGCAGGCCAGCAGCACCACGCCGAGGACGGAGGTGAGCCAGGGGCCACGCAGCGGGCTGCGGAACCGGATGTGCCGCAACACGCGCGGCGGTGGCGTTGTCACGCAGGCGATGCTAGGTCCGCGCCCGCGCCGTCCGGCCGTTTCCGGACGTTGCGTTGAGACTCTCGTAAGATCCGCGGCCGCCCGTACCCGGCCCGCACCGGAACCGCACACCGCGCGGGGAAGGGGCGCGGACAGTGTCAGCGGAACGTCGCCGCCACGCACGCCACGAATGCGAAGATCCTTTCGATTCGGGCCGCCTCGCCGAGGACGGCCGTCGTTGCCAGCGAATACGAAGGTGCGATGAAACACTCACGCAAACTCGCCGGGCTGACCACCGCCGGCGCCCTCGCCGTGTCCACGCTGCTGTTCGCCCCGGAAGCCGCCGCCATCGACCACGAGGTGTGGACCGCCGACGGCGACCCGGGCGGCGTCGCCTGGTTCACCGAGCACGGTGACTACGTCTACGCCTGTGACATGGAGGCGGACGGCTGGGCCGTGGGCCTCGACGTGTACTGGAACGGCGGCTCCTACACGCTGAGCGCGGGCGGCAGCGGGAACTGCGACCTCGCGGACGCCAGCGAACCTGGGCACAACCTGCCGGAGAACGCCTACATCAACTTCCGCGTCTACCTGCACAAGTCCGGCACGCCGTACGCCTACCAGCGCACCGCGCAGTGGTACAACGACAACTGACGCGCTCGCCGGGTCTCCGGGGCCGCGAGCGGTAGCGCCGCTCGCGGCCCACCCCGTCACTCCTCGTATCCGCTGTGCCGCCGGTCGTCCGGTGGGACAATGCAGGGATCCGGAGGGTCGCATGGGCGAGGAAGTCGGGCAGCACACTTTCACGAGGGCCGACCGCACGAGGTACCGGGCCCGGTTGCGGCGCTGCCTGGAGGCGTTCGCGCGGATGCTGCGGGAGTCGCACTTCGAGTTCGAGCGGCCGATGACCGGGCTGGAGATCGAGCTCAACCTGGTCGACGAGCGCGGCGAGCCGACGATGTGCAACGTCAGGACGCTGGAGGCGATCGCCGACCCGGACTTCCAGACCGAGCTGGGCCAGTGGAACCTCGAGATCAACGTCTCGCCCCGCCGGCTCAACGGCGACGGCGCGAAGACGTTCGAGGACGACGTGCGCGCCAGCCTGAACTCCGCCGAAGCGAACGCCAACCGCATCGGCGCGCACCTGATCATGGTCGGCATCCTGCCCACCCTGCGGCAGGACCACCTGACCGGCGCGTCGCTGTCGCTGAACCCGCGGTACGAGCTGCTCAACGACCAGATCCTGGCCGAGCGGGGCGAGGACCTGCACATCGCCATCGACGGCGTCGAACGCCTGCGGGCCACGTGCGACACGATCGTGCCCGAGGCAGCGTGCACGAGCACCCAGTTCCACCTGCAGGTGAGTCCCGCGCAGTTCCCCGCCTACTGGAACGCCGCGCAGGCGATCGCCGGGGTGCAGGTCGCGGTCGGCGCGAACTCGCCGTTCCTGCTGGGCAAGCACCTGTGGGCCGAGACGCGCATCGCCCTGTTCGAGCAGGCCACCGACACCCGCCGCGAGGAGCTGAAGGCACAGGGCGTGCGGCCGCGCGTGTGGTTCGGCGAGCGGTGGATCACCTCGATCTTCGACCTGTTCGAGGAGAACGCCCGGTACTTCTCCGCGCTGCTGCCGATCTGCTCCGAGGAGGACCCGTTCGAGGTGCTCGACCGGGGCGACACGCCGTCGCTGCAGGAGTTGCGGCTGCACAACGGCACGATCTACCGCTGGAACCGGCCGATCTACGCGGTCACCCGCGACCGGGCGCATCTCCGGGTGGAGAACCGGGTCCTGCCCGCCGGTCCCACGGTCATCGACACGATGGCCAACGGCGCGTTCTACTTCGGACTCGTCCGCACCCTGGCCGAGGACGAGCGTCCGATTTGGACCCGGATGTCGTTCAGCGCGGCGGAGGAGAACTTCCACGCCTGCGCGCGCAACGGCATCGACGCCTCGATCTACTGGCCGGGGCTGGGCACCGTCCCGGTCGCGGAACTGGTCCTGCGACGGCTGCTGCCGATGGCCGACGAGGGGCTGCGCAAGTGGGACGTCGACGCCGCCGAACGCGACCGGCTGCTGGGCGTGATCGAGCAGCGCTGCCTGACCGGCACCACCGGCGCGAGCTGGCAGCAACGACGTTTCCACCGCCTGTTCGACACGACGGGCCTCGACAGGTTCGACACGCTGCGCACCCTGGTCGGCGAGTACCGGGAGCACATGCACACGAACGAGCCGGTGCACAGCTGGCCGGATTAGGGTCTTGGCGCCACTGACCTGTCCGACGACGAACGTCGAACGCTGAAGGGCCGGACCCGGCGGCCTGCGCCGAGGGTGGATCGAACACCGCGCGGCGTCCAACGCTCAGTCACCGCCCTCGAACGCGACATCCGCGGCTGGATCCAGCAATGGAACGCCACCCCAGGCCCTGCGTCTGGACCCGCACCGCCGACCAGATCCTCGACTCCCTCGCCGCCCACTGCCGACGAACTAACCACTCAGGACTAGCCGCGATCAGGTGCCTCCAACAGCCGGAGTCGTTGCACGACGGCTTGCACTCCGTGGAGGAGGTCTTCGTCCGTCAGGTCGCCAGGGTCGCGCAGCGCGGGATCGATCACGTAGTCCTCGAGCAGGAAGAACACCTCCGCGAGCAGGCGTTCGAACGGCTCGTCGAGCAGCTCCTCCGGGCGCGGTCTCCGACGGCGCGCGGTCAGCCAGGCTCGCGCGAAATCGGGCGCCGCGATCGAGCCTTCCGCGAACGATTCCATCAGCCGCACTTGCTCGGCGAGCGCGGAGCCAGGCTCGATCTCACTCGGCGACGCCAGCACCGGCCGGGCGGGCGGTAGTCGCGTCGCCACTTCGAGCAGCTCCGGATACACCTCCGCCAGCCGCCGGGCGTCTCGGCCGAAACGCGCACGTGAGCGGTCGACGCCCCACGGCACTGCGGCGGCGAGGAACTCCCCGGTACCCGCCAGGAGGGAGTACCGCGCGTCCGTGATGAGCAAGGCCCCGTCCCGGTTGGGCACAGCGAGCAGGACCTCACCACGCACACCGAGAGGATCTACGTCGCCGAGCACCCGCGGGCGCTCATCGCCGAGGGGAAAGACGAACACCGATGCCGCACCGACCGCACGCGCGCCGTCCCGGAACCTCTCCAGCACCTGGTCGTCGGCGCCGAACGGAGTGGCGAAGGGCACGACCGCCTTGGAGTGGAGCCACGCCGCGCTGAACCAGCGGCCATCGGCGGTCAGCAGCCGGCCGGCCTCCGGCGATTGGGCCACGGCTCAGGCACCAGACCCCAGCGCGCGGCGGGCCTCCGCCTCGCAGTCGGCGAACGTCGCCGTTGCCAGGGTGGCTCCGACCGGGCGGATGGCGGCCGCCGTCATCGACAGGCTCGTCATTCCGAGGCCGGTCAGCACGCGGGCCAGGCGCGGGTCCGCCGCCGCCTCCCCGCACACCCCGGCCGGTTTTCCGGCATCCCGCGCCGCTTCGCCGACCAGGGCCAACAGCCGGAGCAACGCCGGCTGCCACGGGTCGTTCAACGCGGCCACCGCGCCGAGCTGGCGGTCGGCGGCGAACGTGTACTGCGCGAGATCGTTGGTGCCCACCGACACGAAATCCGCCACCTCCAGGATCTCCCGCGCGGCCAGCGCCGCCGCGGGCACCTCGATCATCACCCCGGCCCGCGCGATCCCGGCGGCCCGCGCCCGCTCCGCGAACCACGCCGCCTCCGCGGCCGTCGCCACCATCGGCGCCATCACCGACACTTCCGCACCCGACTCGGCGGCCGCGGCGGCGATCGCTTCGAGCTGGCGGTCCAGCACCTCCGGCCGGGCGAACGCGACGCGCACGCCCCGCACCCCCAGCGCGGGGTTCGGTTCGGGCTCCGGGGCCAGGAACGCCAGCGGCTTGTCCGCCCCCGCGTCCAGCGTCCGCACCACCACGGGCTTCCCGGCGAACGGCGCGAGCACTGCCGCATACGCCGCACGCTGCTCGGACACCGAAGGCTCGGACGGCGCGTCCAGGTAGCAGAACTCCGTGCGGAACAAGCCGATCCCCTCGGCGCCCGCTTCCGCGGCAGCGCGGGCGTCGGCCACCGAACCGACGTTGCCGAGGATCCGGATCCGGCGCCCGTCCGCCGTCGCGCCCACGCCGTTCCACTCCACCGCCACCCGCCGGTCCGCGACCACCACCGGCCCGCGCGAGTCGGCCGGCTCGACGACACCGGTGTCGCCGTCCACGAGGAGTGCCTCGGCCCCGCACTCCAGCAAGCCGCGCACCGCGACGACGGCGGGAATCCCGAGCGCCCGCGCCAGGATCGCGGTGTGGCTGGTCGGCCCGCCCTGCTCGGTCACCAGCGCCAGCACCTTCGCCGGGTCGAGCCCGGCGGTGTCGGCGGGCGCGAGATCGCGGGCGACCAGCACGCTCGGCGACGCCAGCTCCGGCACCCCGGGCGGCTCGACCCCGAGCAGTTCGGCCACGATGCGGTCCCGCACGTCCTGGATGTCCCGCACGCGCTCGGCGAGGTACCCGCCGGCGGCGGCCAGCGAGCGGGCGAACCCGTCCGCGGCCTCGTGCACCGCGCGCGGCGCGGGCACGCCTTCGACGGTGACCAGCCGCTCGGCCTCGGCGACCAGACCGGGGTCGTTCGCCATCGCCGCGGTGGTGAACAGGATGTCCGCCGCCTCGCCTTCCGCGGTGGCGGCGAGCTCCTCCAGCCGCCGTGCGACGGCCGCCGCGGCGGGCGCGATCCGCGCCGCGTCGGCCGCGGGATCGGCGGGCGCTGGGGTGCGCGGGGGTTCGCCCAGCGGCTCGGCGACCCGCACCACCGGACCACTCGCGCGTCCCGGGCTCACCGCGACCCCGGACAACCTCGTTCCCAGCATGCGCAACACCTTTCAGTCGAGCAGGGCGCCGGCCAGCGACTGGTCGCAGATCAGGACGTCGAGGACACCGGTGCGCAGCGCGCCCAGCGTGCCGCGCGCCTTCTCCGCCCCGGCCGCGACACCCGCCACCGTGGGGATGCCGGCCAGGTCGGCGAACGTCGTGCTGATCACCCGGTCGTCGACCGGCCCCGGCACCGGGCGCCCGTCGGCGTCGAAGAACCGCGCGCAGAAGTCCCCCACCGGGTGGTGGCCCTCGAACTCCGCGCGTTCCTCCGGCGTCAGCTCCATCGCCGTGAGCAGGGCCGCCGAGGACCCGACCCCGACGCTGCCGATGCCGACGACCGCGACGTGCACCTTGCGCGCCCGGTCCAGAGCGTCCCGGATGGACGGTTCGGCGAGCAGGATGTCCCGACCTGCCCGGGAAGTCAGCAACGCGGGCGCGTGCAGCAGCTGGAACCGGCCGCCGAGTCGCGCGGCCAGGTCGCGGACCAGCTCCTCGCCGCTGATCGCCGATTCCACCGACGACAGGCCGCCGACGAGCGGCAGCACCTCGACGTCGACCGCGCTTTCCTCGGGCACGTGCTGCACGACCGCCTGCAGGCTGCGGCCCCACGACACCCCGACCCGCTGTCCGGAGTGGACGTTCTCCAGCAGCCACCGCGCGCCGAGCTCACCGACGCGCGGCAGCGGCCGCTCCCCCGCGGCGTTCTCCGCGACCCGGCAGTCCCGCAACCCGAACCGCGCGGTGAGCTCGCCTTCGGTGTCCAGGTCCCGCCCGGCGGGGTCGTTGATGCGGATCTGCACGATGCCGCGCTCCCGCGCCGCGGTCAGCATCCGGGACACGCTGGAACGGCTGACGCCCAGTGTCTCGGCGATCTGGTGCTGCGACCGGCCTTCCTCGTAGTACAGCCGCGCCGCCTTGACGAGCAGCTGCTGTTCGCGGGGCGGCGGCATCAGGCGTCCGCGGTGGACACCAGCCGGGACAGCTCGGCGAGCGTCGCGTCGGCGTCGTCCCCTTCGGCGCTGATCACGACCTCCTCGCCGTGCCCGATCGCCAGGCTCAGCACCGAAAGCATGCTGCGGGCGTCGACGGGTTCGGCGCCCGGCCGCGCGATGGAGACCGGTCCGCCGTGCCGGGCCGCGGCCTTGACGAACTGGCTCGCGGGCCGGGCGTGCAGGCCGACCGGCGAGGCGATCCGGACTTTGATCTCAGGCATGTCGCTCCTTCGCGTCGGGGGTTGTGACCCGCTGGACCGGCATGTTACACACATCACTGTCAAACGTGAAGAAGCTTTGCACTTATGTGCAGACGCGTTTGGCTCAGGGGGCCGACAAGGAGGAAAATATGGAGGAGCTTGCTGTAATGGCGCAGCAGGCGGACACCGGGTCCAGTTCCGGTCCCCTCGGTGTCCTCGAGTGGCTCGGCAGCCACTTCATCGGGCTGTTCAACGCCTCCGGCGAGCAGTTCGTGAGCCTGGTGACCGGCATTCTGCCCACCCTGATCGTCCTGCTGACCGCGATGTACGCGATCACCACGTTCATCGGCGAGCAGCGCGTCACCAGAGCCGTCCGGTGGTCGGCGCGGTGGTGGATCACCCGCTACACGATCATGCCGGTGCTGGCCGTGCTCATGCTGACCAACCCGATGGCCTACTCGTTCGGCCGGTTCCTGCCGGAGCGGCACAAGCCGGCGTTCTACGACTCCGCGGTGTCGTTCGTGCACCCGGTGACGACGTTCTTCCCCTACGCCAACGCCGGCGAGTTGTTCGTCTGGCTGGGCGTGGCCAACGGCGTGGCCCAGCTCGGGCAGTCGACGGTGCCGCTGGCGCTGCGGTACTTCCTGGTCGGCATCGTGGTGATCTTCATCCGCGGCGTGGTCACCGAGCGGATCACCGCGTTCATGATCAAGCGGACCGGGCGGACCGAGGTGTTCGCGGACTTCGACCGGCAGTTCGAGGCGGCCAAGGCGGGTGCGAAATGACCGAGACCCACACCACCCGCGCGGTGTTCGTCCGCCCCGGCGAAGGCGGCTGGGGCAAGGGCCTGCTGCTGCGGGTCGACGGCAAGCGCGACAAGGTCCTGTCCGTGACCGGCGGCGGCATCCACCCGGTGGCGGCGCGGATCGCGGAGCTCACCGGCGCCGAGGCGGTGGACGGGTTCCACACCTCCGTGCCGGACGACGAGGTGGTCGCCGCGGTGATCAACTGCGGTGGCACCGCCCGCATCGGCGTGTACCCGCGCAAGGGACTGCCCACTGTGGACGTCTACCCCGGCGCGCCGGGCGGTCCGCTGGCTAAGTTCATCACCGAGGAGCTGTTCGTCTCCGCTGTCGGCGTCAAGGAGGTGACCGAGGCGGACGGCGAGACGGGCACCGCGCCGCCGAAGGTGCCGCCGCGGGAAGAACGCCCGTCGGCCCGGGACGTCGCGGCGACGGTCACCGGCGGGCAGTCGACGGGGTTCGGGCGCGCGTTCGACTCGGTGTCCGGGGTGTTCGTGAAGTTCGGCTCGGGCGTCGGCTCGTTCGTGAACACGATGCTGGCGTCGGGCAGGCAGACGGTCGAGCTGACGCTCACCACGATCCTGCCGTTCATGGCCTACGTCAGCCTGCTGCTGGGCATCGTGAACTACACCGGGATCGCCCGCGGGATCGCGAACGTGCTGTCCCCGATCGCGAGCAACCCGCTCGGGCTGGTCGTGATCTCGCTCGTGGTGTCGCTGCCGTTCCTGTCCCCCATCCTCGGGCCCGGCGCGGCGATCGCGCAGGTGGTCGGCACGCTGATGGGCAGCCAGATCGCGATCGGCGCGCTGCCCGTGCAGTACGCCCTGCCGACGTTGTTCGCCATCAACGGGCAGGTGGGCTGCGACTTCATCCCGGTCGGCCTCGCGCTCGGCGAGGCGAAACCCGAGACCGTCGCGGTCGGCACCCCCGCGGTGCTGATCAGCCGGTTGATCACGGCGCCGCTGGCGGTCATCATCGCCTGGGGCGCGAGCTTCGGACTGTGAGGTGTCGACGATGACGGTGTACTACGAGAGCACGATCCTGCGGGCCGGCGAGGAGGCGCAGGACATGGTGGACGGCGGCGTGGTGATCCTCTACGCCGATCCGATCCCGGACGCGCTGGAAAGCGTCAGCGTCGTGCATTCCCCCGCCGCGAAGCCGGAACGGGAGGTGCGCGTCGGCGACATCTTCCGGCTCGGCGACGCGGAGGTCGAACTGACCGCGGTCGGTGAGCGCGCCCACGAGAACCTGCAGACGCTGGGGCACATCGTGGTCTACCTCAACCCGGACGAGGGCACCACGCTGCTGCCCGGCGCGGTGCACGGCAAGGGGACGGTGTCGCTGCCCGCCGCCGGGGCGACGCTGACGCTCAGCGGCGGGAGCACGACGTGACCTGGCAGGCCGCCGCGATCCTGGTCGCCGGGTTCGCGGTGGCGGGTTTCTTCAGCTACCGCCAGCACATGCGGTACGCCCGGGTGGTCAACCAGGTCGCGGCGGAGGAGAACCGCGGCGGCGCGCTGCTGGTGACCGGGCGGGCCAAGGGCAAGCTGCGCGGCGCGGTGGTGCTGCTGGTGGTCGACCGGCGGCGGAACGCGGTGACCAGGGCACTGGTCATGGAGGGCGCGTCGGTGTTCGCCCGGTTCCGGGAACGCCCGGAGCTGGCCGGGCCACTCGGCACGCTCACCGAACGGGCGCCGTCGAAGGCCGTGGCCAAGGCCGCCGCCGACGCGCTGACGATGGTGTCCCGGCTGACCGCGGGACAACGCGCGGCCGCCTGAATTCCGGCGCGGAAAGGGCCGGCTTCCATTGTGGGAGCCGGCCCTTTTTCATTCTCCGTCGTGCACAAATGTGCAAACAACGTGAAGGGTTGTGCTGGTTATCGCCAGCGTGGTACCAAGAAATCACTGAAGTGCACATGGAGTGCACATTTGTGCAGACGGGGAAGGTGTCGAGATGAGCTACGCCGATCGGCTGCGAGCCCGCGAACGCGAACTGGGCCGCCCGGTGCGCATCGGACTGGTGGGCGCCGGCCAGATGGGGCTGGGTTTCGTCGTGCAGGCCGCCCGGATCGACGGCATGGAGGTCGCCGCGATCGCCGACATCGCCCCGGAGCGCGGGGTGCGGGCCTTCGAGCGGGCCGGGCGCGCGGACGTCCGGACCGGCGGGGACCTGGCGGCCGCGGTGGAGCTGGGACAGGCGGTCGTGGTGGACGACGCGCTGGCGCTGACCCGCCTGCCGGTCGACGTGATCGTGGACGCGAGCGGCGTGCCCGAGGTCGGCGCCCGGGTCGCGTTCGCCGGGCTGCTGGCGGGCAAGGACATCGCGCTGCTCAACGTGGAATGCGACGTCACGGTCGGCTTGCTGCTGTCGAAGATGGCCACCGGACTCGGCCGCGTCTACACCGTGTGCCGCGGCGACGAACCCGTGGAGTGCAAGGCGCTCGTCGACTACGCCCGCGACATCGGCTTCACCGTCGTGTGCGCCGGGAAGGGCAAGAACAACCCGCTCGACCCGGCCGCCACGCCGGATTCGGTCGCGGCGGAGGCCGCCGCGAAGGGCATGAACCCGCACATGCTCGCCAGTTTCGTGGACGGCTCGAAGACCATGATCGAGATGGCCGCCCTCGCCAACGGGGTGGACCTGAAGGTGAGCCGCCGCGGCATGACCGGACCGTACTCCACTGTGGACGATCTGAACCGGATCTTCCGCCCGGAGTCCGACGGCGGGCAGCTGCCGGAACCCGGCGTGGTCGACTACTGCACCGGGCCGGTCGCGCCGGGCGTGTTCGTCGTCGGCCACAGCGACGACCCGGTGGTGGTGGAGGAAATGGCTTACCTGGGCATGGGGCCTGGCCCGTACTACACCTTCTACCGGCCCTACCACCTGGCGAGCGTGGAAGCGCCGCTGTCCGTCGCGCAGGCGGTGCTCGACCGCACCCCGAGCCTCGCGCCCGTGGCGTGGAACGCGGAGGTGCTGGCGGTGGCGAAGCGGGACCTGGCGAAGGGCGAACTGGTCGACGGCATCGGCGGCGAGACCGTCTACGGCGTCACCGACTCCGCCCAGGCCGCCCGCGCGGGCGGTCACGTGCCGCTCGGCCTGGTCAGCGGCGCCCGCGTGCTGCGCGACGTGCCCGCCGGCACGGTGCTGACCGCCGCGGACGTCGCCGTCGACGAGACCACCACGATCGCGTCCCTGCGGCGCCTGCAGGACCGGCTCCTGCAGGGCGAGCCGGTGCGGGACCTGGTTCCGGCGTGAGGGGGACGACCATGGATCTGATCGGCGACGCCGGGCCGGCCCGCGAGGCACTGGTCACCATGTGGACGATCCGGCGCTTCGAAGAAGCGGTGGACGACCTGTTCGCACGCGGGCTCATGCACGGCACCATGCACCTGTCGATCGGGCAGGAGGCGGTGCCGGTGGGCGCCTGCCTGGCACTGTCCGAAGGGGACTACATCACCTCCACCCACCGCGGCCACGGGCACTGCATCGCCAAGGGCGCGCGGCTGGACGAGATGACGGCCGAGCTGCTGGCGAAGGAGACCGGGTACTGCCGCGGCCGGGGCGGGTCGATGCACATCGCCGACGTGGCGACCGGCAACCTCGGCGCGAACGGCATCGTCGCGGGCGGGGTGCCGATCGCGGCGGGCGCCGGGCTGGCGGTGCGGATGCGTGGCGGGCAGGAGGTCGTGGTCAGCTTCTTCGGCGACGGCGCGGTCAACGAGGGCGCCTGGCACGAGGGCGTCAACCTGGCCGCGATCTGGGACCTGCCGGTGGTGTTCGTGTGCGAGAACAACCACTACGGGATGTCGATGTCGGTGAGCCGCGCGTTCCGGGTCAAGCAGCTGTCCGAACGGGCCGCCGCCTACGGCATCCCCGGGGTGACCGTGGACGGCAACGACCCGCAGGCCGTGCACGACGCGGTCGCCGACGCGGTGGCGCGGGCCCGCGCGGGCGAGGGCCCGACGCTGGTCGAGGCGACCACCTACCGTTGGAAGGGCCACTCCAAGAGCGACAAGAACCTCTACCGCACCCGCGAAGAGATCGAGCAGTGGCGCGAACGCGACCCGATCGCCCGGTTCGAGCAACGGGTCGCGAACACGCTGGGAGACCAGGAAATCCAGGCCTGCCGGGACGAAGCCCGCGAGCGGGTGCGGGCGGCGATCCGCGCCGCCAACACCGCGCCGGACGCCTCGGCGGACTCGCTGACCGAGGCGGTGTACGCGAAATGACCGCGGTGGCGGAACAGACCCGCACCCTGACCTACGCCGAGGCCGTGCGGGAGGCGCTGGCCCAGGCGATGACGGCCGACGAACGGGTGTTCCTGCTCGGGGAGGACGTCGGCACCTACGGCGGCGCTTTCGGGGTCACCGGCGATCTCGTGCACCGCTTCGGCGAGGAGCGGATCCGGGACACCCCGATCAGCGAGCTGGGCATCGTGGGCGCGGCGGTGGGAGCCGCGCTCGCCGGGATGCGGCCGGTGGTGGAGATCCAGTTCTCCGACTTCACCGCCCAGGCCATGGACCAGATCGTCAACCAGGCCGCGAAGATCCACTTCATGCTCGGCGGCGCGGCGACCGTGCCGATGGTGCTGCGCGCGCCCACGGGCTCCGGCACCGGCGCCGCCGCGCAGCACTCGCAGAGCCTGGAGGCGTGGTTCGCGCACGTGCCAGGGCTGAAGGTGGTCATGCCGGCCACCCCGGCCGACGCGAAAACCCTGCTGCTGGCGGCGATCGACGATCCGAACCCGGTGATCGTGCTGGAGCACAAGCTGCTCTACAAGCAAAGCGGTCCCGTGCCGGAGGCCGCCACGCCCGCCCGGCTCGGCGAGGCAGCCGTGCGCCGGACCGGGGCGGACCTGACGATCGTGGCCACCGGGGTGATGGTGTCGCGTGCGCTGGAAGCGGCGGAGCAGCTGGCCGCGGACGGGGTCGAAGTGTCGGTGATCGACCCGCGCACGCTCAAACCGCTCGACGCGCAGCCGATCGTGGACGACGTGATCCGCACCGGGCGCGCGCTGCTCGTGCAGGAGGCGCCGAAGACGGCCGGGTTCATGGCCGAGATCGCCGCGACCATCGGCGAGTCCCCCGCGTTCGGGCACCTGCGCGCGCCGATCGCCCGGCTCTGCGGGCTCGACGTGCCGATCCCGTACGCGCCGCAACTGGAGCGCGCGGCGGTGCCGCAGGTCGAGGACATCGTGCGGGCGGCCGCGGACCTGGTGCGGAGGTGGTGATGCCGGAAGCGCCGCTGGTCATGCCGAAGATGTCCATGACCATGACCGAGGGCACGCTGGTGGCCTGGCACAAGTCCGAGGGGGACGAGGTCCGCGCGGGCGAGGTCGTGTGCGAGGTGGCCACCGACAAGGTCGACATGGAGGTCGAGGCGCCCGCCGACGGCACCCTCGCCCGGATCGTCGCGCAGCCGGACGACGTGGTGGCCGTCGGCGAGCCGATCGCCTACCTCGCCACCGCGGCCGAGGACCTGCTGGCGGGCCTGTTCGACGGTCCCGCACCGGAACCGGAACCCGAACCCGTGCCCACGGCGCCGCGGCGGGTCGCGGCCGAACCCGCGCCTCCGCCCGCGGCGCGCGAGCCGCAGCCCGGCCCCACACCCGCGGCACCAGCGCGCGTCACGGCTGAACCCGCACCCGCGTCCACAGCGCTGAGGCGGATCGCGGCCGAATCCGAGCCGGGGCCCGCGGCGCCGACGCGCGTCGCGGCCGAACCCGAACCCGCGCTCGCGGCGCCAGCGCGCGTCGCGACCGCACCCACGGCCACACCACCGAGGCGGGTCGCCGCCGTGCCCGCCGCCCGGCGGGTTGCCGCCGAGCGTGGCATCGACCTGGCCACCATCACCCCCACCGGGCCCGCCGCCACCATCCGGCTCGCCGACCTCCCGCCGCCGGCACCGCGGCGCAGCCGGCGCGCGGTGATCGCGCGGCGGATGTCCGCCAGCGCGCAGGTCCCCCAGTTCGTCGTCTACCGCGACCTCGACATGCCGGCGCGCGGCGACTGGACCACGGTGTTCCTGCGCGCCCTCGCCGGAGCGTTGCGGCGGCACCCCGAGCTGAACGCCGAATGGGCCGACGGCGACGTGCGGCGGCACGACCACGTGGGCGTCGCGCTCGCCGTGGACACCGGGCGCGGGCTGCTCGCCCCGGTGCTGCGGGACCCGGACCTCGACGACAGGCTGGCCGAGCGCGTCCGCGACCTGGTCCGCCGCGCCCGCGCCGGGAAGCTCACGCTCGCCGAGATGTCCGGCGGCACCACCACGTTGTCCAACCTCGGCGGGTTCGGGGTGGACGCCTTCCACGCGCTGCTCAGCCCGCCGCAGGCGACGGCGCTGGCCGTCGGCCGGGTGCAGGAGAAGGTGGTCCCGGTGCCCGGCGGCATCGGCCTGTCCCTGCGGTGCACGGTCGGTCTCACTGTCGACCACCGGGTCGGCGACGGCGCGGATGCCGCCCGGTTGCTGGCCTCGGTGCAGGAGCTGCTGACGTTATGATCGGCGGGATGGATCGACGTGCTCACGCCGCCGCCGTCGTGCTGGCCAGCGGGTCCGGGACCCGGGTCGGGGCCGACGTCAACAAGGTCTACCTGCCGCTCGCCGGGCGGCGGCTGGTGTCCTGGTCGCTCGGCGCGTTCGCGCGGGTGCCCGGGATCGGCGTGCTCGTCCTGGTCACCCGGCCGCAGGACCACGAGCTCGTCGAGTGGGTGCTGGAACGCGAGGTCGACGGCGCCGAGGTCGAGGTGGTGCACGGCGGCCGCAGCAGGCAGGAGTCCGAGCTGCGCGCGTTGCGGCACCTCGCCGAACGCATCGACAGCGGCGCGATCGACACGGTGCTCCTGCACGACGGCGCCCGTCCGCTGGCCAGCCCGGCGCTGATCGCCGGAGTCCTGCAGGCGGCGCGGCGGCACGGGGGCGCGGTGCCCGGCCTCGCGGCCGACGACATCATGGCCGTCGCGGACGGCGGGCTGGCGAACCTGCCGCGCGGCACGGCGATCCGCGCGCAGACCCCGCAGGCGTTCCACGCCCGCCCGCTGCTGGACGCCTACGAAGAGGCTGCCCGGCAGCGGTTCGAGGGCACCGACACCTCGTCGGTCATGGAGCGCTTCTCCGGGCTGCCCATCCACTGGGTGGCCGGGGAGCAGGAGAACATCAAGGTCACCTACGCACACGACCTGGTGATCGCCGAGCAGGTCCTGGCCTCGGCGAACTACCGGAGATGAGGCAGCGATGGGCACTGTCCGGCACGCGGAACTGACCTGCTCCCGGTGCGGCACGGACACCGTGCACGAGGTCGTCTACGCCGGGCGGCTCCTCGCCGAGGTCACCTGCACCGCCTGCGGGCGGACCTACGGCCGCGACGTGCGCGCCGACTACCTGGCCGACCTGCGCCAGCGGCTGGTCAGCAAACCGAAGCGCATGCTGCGCCGCCTGCGCAAGGACCCGCTGCGGTTCGCGAGCTCACTGCCGAAGACCGTGCCGGCCAAACCGCTGGAACTGCTCTCGGAGATCCGGGTGGTGTGGCACTCCGGGAAGAACCGGCGGCCGCGGGGCGGCCACTGAACCTCGTCGCGGGCGGGAACTCACATGCCGAGCAGCGCCGCGAACGCCTTCCGCTCCGTCACGCCGAGCTTCGCGCCCGCCCGGTAGAGGTGGCCCTCCACGGTGCGGACCGAGACGACGAGCCGGTCGGCGATCTCGCGGTTGGACAGCCCGTGCGCGGCCAGCGTGACGATCTCACGCTCCCGATCGGTGAGCGGCAAGGGTTGCTCCGCTGACGCCAGGGCGGGTGTTCGCGCGCCTTCACAGGCCTGGGCCAGATGGTGCGCGCGTGTGGCGGCGGCACGCGGCGTTGCTGGGCGGCGTGGACGTGCCGGTGCTGGACCTGGACGG